>CALUXG010000008.1 GCA_944324685.1 uncultured Elusimicrobiales bacterium | reverse complement strand
TGGGCTTACTGCTGGTCATGACCATGACTTGGCCTGTAAGCGCTAACGTGTTGGACAATGTAGACGTCATTGGTGAAATTGAAGCCATTGGCGCGGAAAATAACCTGGGCAACGCTGCCGCCAACGGTGCCGCTTCCCGTGTTATGGCCGGCTTGTCCGCCGAATTGACCGAGGATGTGAAAGCCAACGTACAGTTTGTGTACAGCAATCTGTGGGACGGCAGAGAAACGGGCAATTCGCTGCAGAACTATTGGGAAGATGTGTATTTGGCCGAAGCCAATATCGTTCTGTCCAATCTGTTTGATTGCTTTGAAGTAACGGTCGGTCGTCAGTTCTACGGCGATGAAAACAGCGCCGTAATGTACTTCGGCCCCCGCCACGGCTATATGGCCGCTTTGGAAGCTCCCGTTTCCTCGCTGGATGCTGCTAAGCTGACCTATTCCGATGATTTCAAAACCGTAACCTTGATCGCCGGTAAAACGCAGAGAACTTGGTTGACTCCTTCTTCTGAAGGTGCCACCATCTTCGGTGCGGACATCGCGCTGAACCTGTCCGATCTGCTCAAAGCCCAGATCTATGGTTATGCCATGAAAGACAATGCCTGGATCCCGGATGGTGCTGAATACAACGGGTTCTACGGTGCCAAATTGTCCTTGACTCCGGAAGCCGGCCTGCTGAGTGTGGAATATGCCCGCCGCCATGACGGCAACCGCCTGATCAAAGAAAGCCACGACAATCCGTACCTGGTCAAAGTGGACGGCGCGCTGAACCTGGAAGCTTTCACGCCCCGCGCTGCTTTTATCTACCAGAAGGGTGCCGTGTCTAAATATGGTGCTTATGCCCCCGGCCTGGTGTTCGGCAAAACCATTTATGGTATCGATCCCTATGAAGCCTTGGCTGAAGCCCGTATCTTCAACGTGGGTGTGGACTATGCCTGGAACAAATGGACCTTCTCCGTGGACGGCTATGCCTTCCAGGATCGCACGGCCCAGCACGAAGCCACGCTGGAAGCTGACCTGAACGTCAACTATCAGCACAATGACAACGTGGGTCTGTTCGCCGGTATCGGCTATGCCAAACTCGGCGGAGCTTCTGATAACGCTGCGCTCAATGTCCAGCCCGATGCCACAGTGTATCAGGCCGGTGTGAACGTGAAGTTCTAATCTGTTTCTCACAGATAAAACCCCGCCCGAAAGGGCGGGGTTTTTTGTCTGTTAAGACAGTGTGTAATAAAAAGTCATCCTGAGATGTAGTAACTCTGCGGCGGCGTGAGCGTCTTCACTGCAGAGAATGTAATAAAAAGTCATCCTGAGGTGCTGTAACTCAGGATCTCATCCTTATAAAATGACACAAGCGGTTGAGATGCCGAGTAAAAACCCTCTCGGCATGACGGCCATTGACACAAGCGGTTGAGATGCCGAGTAAAAACCCTCTCGGCATGACGACAATTGACGCAAGCGGTTGAGATGCCGAGTAGAGACCCTCTCGGCATGACGGCCATTGACACAAGCGGTTGAGATGCCGGGTAGAGACCCTCTCGGCATGACAAGATATAATAATACTCAGTCATCCTGAGATGTAGTAACTCAGGATCTCATCCTTGTTCCATAGCGTCTCTGCCCTGTTTTCATATCCTTCAAAAACAGATACAATATTAAAGTATTCCTATTATAAGGGGGACGTATGCGGAAAGTAAAGCAGGCCATGTTGTTTTTGACGGCGTTTGTATTTGTGGCGGCGGCCGTAAACGCGCAGGAATTGCAAGTGGTGTCGGCTTCGCCGAAAGGAGAAGGCATAGCGGCCAACCGCACGGCCATTACGGTCAATTTCAATGTACCGACGGCAGCTTTGTCTGAGAAAACGGCTTTTGCACAAGACCAATGTCCGCTGCAAATTACGCCGTTTGTGGAAGGAGAATGCCGTTTTTCCGGAACGCAGACCCTTTTATTTGAGCCTAAATACAATTGGCAGGCCGCTACCGAGTATCAGGTAATATTGCCCGCCGGTTTCACGTCCCAAGTTTCCTCGGCGGCCTTAGAACAGGATTACAGCTGGACTTTTACCACCGTCCGTCCCCGCGTACAAAACATTACTCCTTATAATAATGAAATGTGGATTGACCGCCGTCCGCTGATTTATGTTACTTTGTCCCAGCCGGTGGATATGTCTTCCGTTGCCGCGGCCGCGTCTTTGTCTTACGTCGCCCCCAAGACCGGATTTCTGCAAAATTTACGCAACTGGCTGCATGACACAACCGGTTTGTTTGAAAAAGATACGGAAATGCAAACGCATACCATGGCTTTGCAGGTGCGTGAGCTGACGGACGAAGAGTATGAAAAAAACTATTCTTATTTGAACCGAGAGCAGGTTTTTGTATTGCAGCCGCAAGGAGATTTGCCTTCCGGCACAAAAATTACACTGACATTGTCCGAGGGGTTGCGCGGCCAAGCGGGAACCTTGGGTTTGCAAGAGCCTTACACGTCCGTCTTTTATACGTACCCCGACTTGCAAATTACGGGCGGCAATTACAGCGGATGTTTGCCCTTTGACGCCCATTTGGATTTTTCTTCTCCGGTGCGTTTGAGCGACTTGCTGCAACATATTACCGTGTCGCCCCAAGAGGCTTTGGCGGAAGTGTCTGAGCAGGAAGCGCAAACGCTGGGCCGGCAAAAAAGCGGCGAAAACGCCGGAGAGGGGTGGTTTGAAATGCCTCTTTCCTTTTTGCGTTTGCAGCCGAAACAAACCGTTACGCTCACCATTAACGGCGGCTTGAAAGATATTTACGGCAATGCGTTGGGGAAAGACCAGACTATAGAAATTACCAATGACGGGTACTGCCCCGCCGTGCAGTTTAAGGGCGGCCGCGGCGTGTTGGAAAGCTATCTCCCCGCGCGCCATCCCGTGGATGTGCTGAACGAGCCGTCCTTGGAAGTGTCTGCCGGCCGGTTTAATAAAAACGATTTTATTCCGTTTGCCGAGAAGACGGTTTCCTATTGTAGCGCGGCGGAAATCGCCGAAGCGAACTTGCAGTTTAACGGCAAATATGATTTTGACATTGCCTCCGACAAGACCCAAAAAACTTATTTAGACTTAGAGAAATTTAATCCCACCGGACAAAACAGCATTATCTATTCGCAAGTCCGCGTACCGAGCAAAAACCGGAAAGACGGCTATTGCTGGGTGGGGGCGACGGATAATATTACGGATTTGGGCGTTACGCTGAAAACTTCTGCGCAAAATATTTTGGTGTGGGTAACTTCGCTGCAAACAGCTGAACCTCAGGGCAGCTTAAGCGTGGAAATAAAAGACGAAGCCAACCGTACTCTCTGGACGGGCAGTACGGACGAAAACGGTTTGGCCATGGCCCCCGGGCTGGATGAGCTTCGCCCGAAAACTAAAAACACGTGGAGTACGCCGCAGATATATGTTTTTGTAACCAGCGCCGGCGGAGATGCCGTACTGGCCAGCGATTGGAACGACGGTTTGGAACCGTGGCGTTTTAATATAAATTACAATTATTCTCCCACGCAGGAATCTGTCAAAAGCGTTTTGTTTACCGAGCGCGGCGTATACCGCCCGGGAGAAACGGTTTATGTAAAAGGACTTTCCCGCCGCATGACAAACGGACAATGGGCTTTGCCTTCCGCGGTCAAAGGCACGCTGACGGTGTATAATTCCCGCGGGGACGAAGCTTTTAAGCAAACGCTGTCTTACGGGGCGGGGACGGGAGCCTTTGATTGGAAATTTACATTGCCGGATAATGCCGTTACCGGCGGCTGGTCTATGAGTTTTATTCCTGAGGGTTCAGATGCAGGGGCTGGCGCCTATTATTCTTTTCAGGTGGAAGCGGTCAAACAGGCAGATTTTAAGGTAAACTTGCGTGCGCTGGAGTCCAATTATACGGGCGGGCAGGAAGCGCGGTTTACCGCGTCAGCCGATTATTTGTTTGGCTCTCCCGTAGCCGGCGCGCCGGTCCAATGGACGGTGCGGCGTACGTTTGCCCAAGCGGCGGTAGAGGGATATGAAGATTATATATTCATTCCGTATTTTATCGAGCGGGATTTCAAAAACCATTTGTTGACGGAAGCATCCGGTACGTTGGATGAGCAGGGCAAAATTAATTTTTCCGTCCCGCTTCCGCAAGTCAGCACGCCGCAGCAGGTATATGCCGAGGTGGGCGTACAGGCTGCTTCGGGCCAGCAGTTGTTTGCCCGAACGGATGTAAAGCTCAATCCCGCGGATTTTTACTTGGGTGCCAAGTTGCCGTCAAGCAATGTGGAACAAGGGGAGAAAGCCCTTGCCCATATTGTGGCCGTTACGCCGCAGGGGCAGGCCGCCGGAGAGGTAAAAGTAGTGGCCAAAATCCAGAAAGAAGAATATTTCAGCGTACGCAAAAACGGACTGGCCGGCCGTTTGGAATGGGTCAGTGAACGGCGCGTCAAAGATTTTCCGTCTCAAACTTTTACGGTGGGGGAAAAGGGGTATGAGTTCTCTTTCCTTCCTGAAGAAGCTGGCTCGTATCAAGTAACGCTGCAAGCCAAAGACGCACAGGGCAGAAAAGTGCAAGGCGGTTTTTCGTTTACCGTATACGGCAAAGGAGAAGCTTTTTGGAAACAAAGCGATGATGATATTTTGCAGCTGGAACAGGACAAAGCAGAATATCAAGTCGGCCAAACGGCGCGTATTTTGGTCAAAAGCCCCTATGAAAACGCGTTGGCTTTGGTAACGGTGGAACGCGAGGGAATTTTGGACGCGTGGACGACGCCGGTGGCCTCGGGAGCGGATTATGTAGAGGTGCCTGTCAAGTCCTCCTACTTGCCCAATGTGTTTGTGGGCGTTACCTTGGTGCGCGGCCGTGCGGCGGAGCCTGAGTATGACAAAGAGGGCTTGGATTTGGCCAAGCCGCAGGGTAAAACCGGTTATGTCAATCTGACCGTCTCCCAGCAGGAACGAGAAATCCAAACGACCCTTTCCGCCGATAAAAAACTTTATCGCCCCGGGCAGGAAGTAACGGTAGACTTGCATACTGCCGTGCAAGGAAAGGACGTGTCGGCGGAAGTTACGCTGATGGCGGTGGATGAGGGAGTGCTGTCTTTGACGGGCTATAAACGGCCGGATTTGATGGATGTGTTTTATGCTCCGGCGCCGCTGTCCGTCTCTACAGCGGACAACCGTGTGTTTATCATCGGACAGCGCAACTTTGGCGAAAAAGGCGAAAACCGCGGCGGTGGCGGCGGCTCGTCCGACAAACTGGGCGGGGCCGATTTGCGCAGCCATTTTGATTTTACGCCGTATTTCAACGCGTCCGTGCGCACCAATGCGCGCGGCCGCGGCAGCGTAAAATTTACCTTGCCGGACAATTTGACCACGTTTCGCATTATGGCCGTGGCGGCCACCGTGCGGGAATTTGGCGGAGCGGAAACAAGCGTTAAAGTGTCAAAACCGCTGATGGTTACTGCCAAAATGCCGCGCTTTGCCCGTGTGGGGGATAAATTCAAATGCGGAGCCATTGTATATAACTACGAAGACGAAAAGGGTGATATTACCGTCTCGGCGCGTGCGGACGGCTCCGTGCGGTTACGCGGCGGCGAGCAAACGGTGAATGTGCCGAAAGGGGCTGCCAAAGAAATTACATGGGATTGTGAGGCCTTAAAGATCGGAGCGGCGGAAGTTTCCTTTGCGGCGGCGGGCGCAAGAGAAAATGACGGCGTCGTCAGTACGCTGCAGGTTTCGGAGGTGGAGAAAAAACAGACTCTGGCTCTCTACTCCGCCACGCAGGACAGCCAAGAACAGGTGCTGGAAAAACCTGTTTCCGTCAATGAAAAAGTAAGCGCCGAAGCGGCCGTTTCTCTGGCGTCTACGGCTTTGATTCATTTGCGCGGCGGCATCGTTTATTTGCTGGATTATCCCTATGATTGTTTGGAACAGAAAATGTCCAAAATTCTGCCCGTCATTGAAGGGGCGGACATGATAGAGGATTTTAATTTGGGCGATTTGACCGTCTACAAAAAACGCACGCAGAATATATTAAACGAATTGCCGAATTACCAATCCGCCTCCGGAGGTTTTGCCTATTGGCCTAATGCGTTGCCCGACCCCTATGTTACCGCGTATGCGCTGGAAACGGCTTACCGCGCCAAACGCGCCGGATATACGGTGGACGAAAACGTCTTGGCCCGTGCGGCACAGTGGCTGAAAGGAGTATTTGGCAAAGATCAGCAAAAAGCCTATCCGTACAGCGCGGCTGAAAACGAAACATCCCAAGCTTATGCCGTGTGGGTGCTGTCGCTTTACGGAGAGAAGATGGACGGTCAATTTAACAATCTTTATAACAAGCGCCATACTTTAAGCGTACCGGCGCAGGCTTATTTGTTGCAGGCGGCACGGCAATTGAATAAAGGCGCCGACGTCAAATTAAAACTGGCGCAGGAACTTTTGAACCATCAGCAGCAGGGAAATATGACGGTGCATTTTTCTTCCGGACAGCAGTCGCAGCCGTGGCTGCACATGACGGAGGTAAAAGTTACGGCTTTGGCCTTAGAAGCTTTGCTGGTGGTGGGAGATTATCTGCCCCAGTCCTACCGCGCCGTGCAGTGGCTGACGGACCAGCTGGGCAAAGAGGGATACTGGATTAATACCAGCGCCAATGCGGCTGTGTTTCAGGCGCTCAACGCCTATTATCGGTTGAAAGAATATGAAGAACCTGATTTTACGGCTTCCGTTTCTTTTGACGGCAAAAATCTCTTGACCCATTCTTTTCAGGGCAGAACGCTTAAAACTGTACGCGGCCAATGGCCTTTTGCGCAGGTGTATCAGCATGCCAATCAGGCGCGCGTGCGTTTTGTCAAAGCGGGAGCGGGTACTTTATATTATGCCCTGTGGCAACAGTATGCGCCGGCCGCCTATTCCGATAATGTAAACGCGGGGTTTGAAGTCTCCCGTACGATTACGGATTTGCAGGACAAATCCGTAACGCGCTTTAAGGCCGGTCAACGCTATAAAGTAACACTTAAAGTCCGCAATGCGGCGGCGCGCAGTTTTGTGGTGCTGGAGGATTTTATTCCGGCGGGTTTTGAAATTGTGAATACGTCTTTGGCCACGGAAAGCCGCGAACAGGCCTCTTCCTTAAATAATGCGGCGTGGGGCGGTTTTGAACGGGACGAGAAATACGATGACCGCATCGTGGTCTTTGCCGACTATTTGACGCAGGGAGACCATGAATATACTTATTTGGTACAGGCGTCTGTGGAGGGGGAGTTCGCCTATCCCAGCCTGTGGGCCAGCCAAATGTATGATCCGGCCGTATTTGGCAGAAACGCCACTTCCCGTGCGGTGATTGAACCCTAATGAAATACGTAATATGTGCATTATGGGTCTTGTTTTGTTTGCTTCCCCGTCCTTTGGGCGGGGAAGCGCTTTCCGCACCGATGAAGCCGTCTGCGGAAGCCTCTGTACAGCTTTTTGACCGCGCGGGCCATCCTTTGCGCGCTTTTCTTTCCGAACGCCAAACTTACAGCGAGCCGGTAACCCTTGCGGATGTTTCTCCGTGGCTTGTGCTGGCGGCGGTGGCGGCGGAGGACCGCCGTTTTTACCGCCACCATGGGGTGGATATGCGCGCGGTGCTGCGGGCGACGTGGCAGAATTTGACGCGCGGGAACGTGGTGTCCGGTGCGTCCACCATTACGCAGCAGCTGGCGCGCGCTTTAAGAGCGCGTCCTAAGAATCTGTGGGGAAAATTTGGGGAAGCGTGGGACGCGGTTAACTTGGAGCGGCAAAACAGCAAAGAAGAAATTTTGCAGGAATATTTTAACATATTGGAATTTGGCAATATGACGCAGGGGGTACAGGCCGCGGCGAAATTTTATTTTGGCGTACCGGCGTCCGCTTTGTCATTGGCGCAGAGCGCTTTGCTGGCCGGTCTGATACAGTCTCCCACGCGTCTGAATCCGCTTAAAAACCCCAAAGGAGCGCTTTTGCGCCGCGGCCGTGTGTTAGACGCCATGTTCAGCAACGGGTTTATTACAAAGGAACAATACGATACGGCCATGAAAGAACCTATGGGCGTAACGGCGGGGGAACGTCCTTTTTCTGCACCGCATTTTGCACGGCGCGTCTATGAAATGGCGCTGGATGCGTCGCGCGTGTATACCACGCTGGACAAGGATTTGCAATTGTATGCCGAGCGCGCCATACATAACCATTTGGAAAAATTAAAAGACAATCACGTTACCAATGCCGCCGTCATCGTACTGGACAATACGACGGGCGGCGTGCTGGCTTATGTGGGATCGGCCGATTTTTATGATGAGGCGCACAGCGGACAAGTGGACGGCGCGGCGGCTTTGCGTCAGCCGGGGTCGTCCTTAAAACCGTTTGTGTATGCCTTGGCTTTGCAAAACGGTTTGACGGCGGCCAGTATTTTGGAGGATGAAGATACTTTTTTTGAAGGGGGGTTTCGCCCGCGCAATTATGACGAAAGTTTTCACGGAGGTGTATCCGTCCGGAGAGCTTTGGCCTGTTCATACAATATTCCCGCCGTCAAAGCTGCCGAACCGCTCGGAGCTGCGCGTTTGTTGAATTTACTGCATGACTTGGGATTTGATTCTTTGGATAAAGCGCCTGATTTTTACGGTTTGGGGTTGGCGTTGGGCGGAGGGGAAGTAACCTTGCTGGAATTGGCCAATGCCTATGCCGCTTTGGCGCGCGGCGGTGCGGTGCGGCCGGTAGTGTTTGCCACGCAGCCGTATCTGGCGACGGATACGAAACAAAAACAAGCTCTGCCGGCGGATATTGCATACATCATTACGGATATTTTGGCGGACAACGCCGCGCGCGCCGACGCGTTTGGCATGAATTCTCCCCTGAATATGCCTTTTGCCGCGGCGGCGAAAACCGGCACCAGCAAAGATTATCGAGATAATTTTGCCATCGGTTATACTCCGCGTCTGACCGTGGCCGTCTGGGCAGGCAATTTTGACGCTTCTTCCATGCAAAAAGTATCCGGTATATCCGGCGCCGCGCCGATTATGCATGATGTGCTTTTGTATGCCGCCTCCAAATATCCCGCCGGAGAATTTGAACCTCCCTCCGGCTTGCAGCGCCGCGTGGTGTGCGAGGAAAGCGGTTTGTTGGCGGGGGAAACCTGCCGGCGCACGCGGGAAGAAGTGTTTGCGTCCGGTCGGGTGCCGATGGAAGTATGCGGCGGAAAACATGATAACGCTTCCGGCGTTCTTCAAATTACATTTCCTGTGGCGGGAGACATTTTTAAGTATGATCCCGCTTTGCCGGCGGCTGCGCAACAACTGCATTTTAAGAGTGCCGGCGGCGCGGGGCCGTGTGTTTGGCGTTTGAACGGAGAAGAATTGAACGGGGACGGCACGGATATCTGGTGGGCGCTTAAAAAAGGAAAATTTGAGCTGGAAGCTGCATGCGGAGAAGAGACTGCACGGACGCATTTTCAGGTGTTGTGAAGGGTAAACAGCCAAGCGGTTGAGATGCTGAGTAAAAACACCTCAGCATGACGATATAAATATGGCGGAAGGGATGCTGAGTAAAAACACCTCAGCATGACGGCATATACATCATAAAACCGTTCCGAGAAATAATATTTTACAAGTCATCCTGAGGGGTTGTAACTCAGGATCTCATCCTTGTTCCTCTAATTAGCTCATTGTCGGAGACGGCCAGACCATGACGATATAACATAAAACTCATTTCCGAAGGCTATTATCGGGAATCTTCTCTAGAGATGCCGTTGCCGTTTATCGGCTGTTTTCGTCGGAGCTTGACTCGTTTTTTTTTTTTGATACCCTATACATGGCGAAAAATCAAACGCCGCTGAGACGTGTTTTTGAACGATTAAACGC
>CALUXG010000007.1 GCA_944324685.1 uncultured Elusimicrobiales bacterium | reverse complement strand
TAAGGAAAACGTTGTCTTTGACGCGTTTTGATTGATTGAATGATTTATGGTGGATGTAGCTCAGTTGGTTAGAGCGCCGGTCTGTGGAACCGGAGGTCGCGGGTTCAAGTCTCGTCATCCACCCCATTTATTTTCCCGCCGAACCCATGGCGGGATTTTTTACTGCCTTTTGGCCCTGTTTATCCCCCGCTATCGTCGGGGATTTTTTGTTTTGAGCCTCTCCAGAGCAAACAGATACTTTTGCCTAAGTCTGTTTTCGGCCCCAAAAGCGAGGGCAAAAGATATCTTTGTATTCTTTTACCCCTCATTTAACGGTCCGGAATTTAATTTATATCCTTATAAAGCGGAAGCGGCTGATATTTAATGAATATAATCGGAAATCACCATCGGCTGTTTATCCGGAAATTTTTGATGCAAGAAACAGTAAACTCTGTTCCTGTTTTTGCTCTTAAACTGTGAGGGTTGGATTTTCCTCTGTTCCCGAATAGGACTGAGGCCGCTTTTTCCTTTAAGACTGTACTTTTTTGAAAGGCTTTTCGAGTGTTAAGTTTGGTCATACTTCCTCCCTATAGTTTTAACGTACCTACATATACGCTTATTATAGGGGGAAGAAATCAAGTACAAGTAAAGCTAAATGATATAATGAAAACAATATGGAGGACAATATGAAAAAAATTTGGTTTTTACGTTCGGTCCATGGATCCTTACTTCCTTTTTTTATTAAAAACAATTGTATTGCTTTGGGCTGGGATAAAATTCAAGAAGACTTAACACATAAAAACAAACAATATATTCATAACTTACTATCAAAAAACTACCCTAACAGAGAAACTGCCATAAACATCTGGACCACCTATTTTGAGAAATTTATCCACAAAATAGCTATTGGAGATTTAGTTTTAACGTATAACCCAGAGGATAGAACCTACCTGCTAGGTAAAATTACAGGAGATTATCAATATTTACGCAGCCATAAAACATATTTCCTAGACCAATATTGGTCCCATTTGCGCCCTATAAAATGGGAGACAAACGCTATTTCTCGCGACTCCTTATCTCAAGCCACTAAAAATTCCCTTGGGACAAGTCTTACCTTATCAGAAATTCAAGCTGAACAAGCAGAGGAAATCTTATCTGTATTAAATAAAGCAGAGCTGGATCCGTCTCCTGTTCCAGAAGATAAAGAAGAAAATTCCCGAGAAATAGAAGAATCTTTTGAACGTTTAAAAGATAGAATCATGCAATTAGATGCTGATCAAATGGAAGAACTATTAAAACAAATACTCATTGCCATGGGATATATTGCAGGAAGAACCCCCAAAGGTGCCGACCGATCGTTAGATGTATTTGCCTCAAAAGACGGCTTGGGATTGGAAGAACCAAGAATTTTTGTGGAAGTTAAGCATCGAAAGGGGAAGATGAGCTCCAAAGAAATCAGACAATTTTTAGGAAGCAGAAAAGGATCTGATAAGTGTTTGTATGTAAGTACCGGCGGTTTTACAAAAGATGCCCACTACGAGGCGGAAAGATCTCATATTCCGTTAACCTTGGTGGATATAGACAGATTGGCTTTAATTATTGAAAGATATTACGATAATTTTTCCGCCGAAGGGCGCGCTCTTTTGCCTCTAAAAAAGACTTATTTGCCTCTATAATTGCCCATGAAACCTTGGGTAAAATTTGGATGTTTCTTATTCGCACTTTGGGCCGTTGGCTTCCGTCTGGAGTGAGATGCTTGCAATAAAAACCCCGCAAGGCATAGCGGGGTTTTTGCAAAGTTTTTTGCAAGAGCGCATATCAGGTTTTACAAGAAAAAAACGCTTAATGCAGACCAATTTTGCATTTATGGTCTTTTTCGTATTTTTCTACGGCGTTTTTTTCTTCTCCCTTATACTCGCTGGTGCGGCGGATGAGCTCATCAAAATCAATATGCCGCGCGGGGAACATCGGGCCGTCTACACAGGCGAAACGCACTTTTCCTTCCACCGTTACACGGCAGCAGCCGCACATACCCGTGCCATCCAACATAATGGGATTTAAGCTGGCATACGGTTCTATATTCAATTCCGCCATCAATTTGGATGTAAACTTCATCATCGGAATAGGGCCTATTACAAAACCGGCGTCTATTTTTTCCCCGTCCTGCACCGTTTGCTTAAGAATGTCGGTAACCATGCCTTTTTGACCATAGCTGCCGTCATCGGTACAGGGAAGCGTACGGTCGGACACGCCCTTCATTTCTTCTTCCAAAATAATCAAATCTTTTGTGCGCGCACCCAATATGGACACCACTTTGTTGCCCGCCTGTTTTAAGGCTTTTGCTATGGGATATACTTCCGCTATTCCCACACCACCGCCTACGACGGTTACCGTACCGTACTTTTTAATGTCAATCGGCGTTCCCAAAGGGCCCAAAACATTTACAAACTCGTCCCCTTTCTTGAACGAATTAAACATAAATGTAGACTTGCCAATAGATTGAATAATTACGGTAATCGTGCCTTTTTGCGCGTCCCAATCCACCAGCGTCACGGGTATACGCTCCCCACTTTCTGCACCGCGCAAAATCACAAACTGTCCTGCACGCGCCGACTGGGCCACCAAAGGCTTATAAATAACAAACTTTACTACAACGTCATTTAATTGCTCTCTCTCTAAAATTTCGTTTTCACGCATATTATTTCCCCTTCAGATATTCATTCATGCGTCCCGCGGCCGCAATGCCGTCATTCATAGCCAGCAGCACCGTTGCTCCGCCGCGAATAATATCTCCTCCGGCATAAACTCCTTTCATGGACGTTTCGCCTTTTTCATTAAGTTCTATCACGCCGCGCGGCGTCGTTTTTAACGCCGGAGTCGTTTTGACTATGGTGGGATTTGGTCTTTGGCCAATGGCCGTGATCACCGTATCGGCGGGCTGCACAAAATCCGACCCTTCTATTTCCACAGGTCGGCGGCGGCCGCGTTCATCCGGCTCGCCCAAACGGTTCTTTGTAAAACGCACACCGGTAACACGTCCTTTTTCATCCTGCAAAATTTCTTTTGGCGTAACCAGATACAGAAATTGTATTCCTTCTTCCTGTGCATGTTCCACTTCGGCGGCGCGTGCCGGCATTTCTTCGCGGCTGCGGCGGTAGGCAATCGTTACACTTTGCGGCTGCAGACGCATGGCGCAGCGGGCGGCGTCCATGGCGCTGTTTCCTCCGCCCAGCACAATCACATGTTTGCCTACCTGCACCGGCGTATCGGTTTGCGGAAATTTATATGCCTGCATAAGATTGATGCGCGTCAAAAATTCATTGGCGCTGTACACCCCTACGCCGTTTTCCCCCTCAATGCCCAACATCATGGGCAAACCCGCGCCGGAGCCAATATATACGGCGTCGTACTCTTTACACAATTCATCCAGTTTAATCGTCGCGCCGACCAACACGTCCGTCTTAAACTTCACCCCCATTTCCTGCACGGTCTGTACTTCTTTGTTAATGACTTCGCGCGGCAGACGAAAAGAAGGGATTCCATAACGCAATACGCCGCCATAAGCGTGAAGGGCCTCCAAAATAGTAACATCGTGTCCGGCGCGGCGCAATTCCGCGGCACAAGCCAAAGAAGACGGCCCCGACCCGATGCATACCACTTTTTTGCCGGTGGGCGCGGCGGGGACGGGCGGTTTTAACGCGCCCTCCGCACGCGCAGTGTCTGCCGCGTAACGCTCCAATCCGCCAATATTCACAGCGCCGAATTTATCCTTCAGTACGCAATGACCCTCACAGTGTTTTTCCTGCGGGCAAACGCGGCCGCAAATGGCCGGCAGCAAACTGGTTTTCATGATTTCGGAAACGGCGGCGCCGGCATTGCCTGCTTTGATGCAGGCGATAAAATCGGGAATATGCACCCCTACGGGGCAAGCGTTTTGGCACGGATGGGTAGGACAATGCAGGCAGCGGTCCGCTTCCGCCATGGCTTCTTCTTTTGTAAACGTATGGGCCACTTCGTCAAAATTTGTACGGCGCACGGCGGGATCTTGCTGTTTGCCATTATTGCGCGGTGCGGCAGGATTTGGCATAAGAAAACCTCCTTATATCAAAACGGCTTGTATGTTATCTTTATTATAGTATATTGAAAAAGCGCGGATTTGTTATAAAATATATATAACCAATTTATAAAAGGAGGGGTTTTATGAGCGATCACTGCCATGGAGAGGGCTTGGCCAGCTTTGTTTTGGGGGCCTTATTCGGAGTAACGCTGGGGCTGTTGTTTGCGCCGGCCAAAGGGGAAACGACCCGCCGCAAAATTAAACGGTGGGCTGAAGACGCCTATGAAGATGGAAAAGAAGAATTGACCGATCGTGCGCACGAGTTAAAAGAACGCGTCAGAGAAAGAGCGGAAGAGTTAAAGGAAAAATTTTCCGAACACGCCCACGATCTGAAAGACCGCGCCGATGAAATCAAGGAACGCGTCATCGGAAAAGCCGGTGAAATCAAAGAACAAGTATCCGGCAAAGCCGACGAGTTCAAACACCGCGCCTTGGAAAAAACCGAAGACTTGCGCGGCAAAGCCGCAGACGAACTGGAAAAAGCGGCAAAAAAAATCCGATAAAAACTAAAAATCCCCTTCTACGCGGAAGGGGATTTTTATATATGCAAAAGCAGACGGCAAAAGAACATCTTATTTGCAACACCAAACGAAAAGACTTTGGAGTCGGGTCGGTTTGGCAATACGGCCGAATCTTTGACGTAAAATTGCGGCCGAAACACCGCCTCTACTCCGTTTTAACGGATCGCAATAACTTTATAACCCGCTTTTTCTACCGCCTCTTTTACAGCCTCGTCCGAAATTTCTCCTTGCACTTCCGCACATTTTGCACTTAAATTTACCTTTGCCGTAACATGAGGCAACGCATTCAAAGCCGCTTCCACGCGGCCTGCACAATGCGCACACATCATTCCTTCAATTTCCACTGTTTTCATATTTTTCTCCTCCAAAATTTTTTCTGTTACGCACGCACAAGACATGTTCCCCGCCGCCTTGCATCCAAAAGGCTTAAAACTGCGCAAACGCAGCGCATTGCTTACCACAAAAACAGAACTTAAACTCATGGCCGCGGCGGCAAACATCGGGTTTAACTGCCAGCCCAGCCAAGGATAAAATACTCCAGCCGCCAACGGAATGCCGCATACATTATAGAAAAAAGCCCAAAATAGATTTTCTTTAATATTTTGAATCACCGCATGGGACAAACGCAAAGAAGCCGGCAGCCCCGTTAAATCGTCCTTTACCAGCACAAGGCCCGCGCTTTCCAAAGCCACGTCCGTACCGGCGCCGACGGCCGCCCCCACGTCCGCCCGTACCAAAGCCGGTGCATCGTTAATGCCGTCCCCTACCATCATCACTTTTTTCCCTTGTGCCTGAAGACGGCGTATTTCCGTCTCTTTGTCCTGAGGCAAAACCCCCGCGATGACATGCGTAATTCCCAACATTTCTCCCACGGCCCGTGCCGTACGCTCATTATCTCCCGTCAGAAGCGCCACATCCAGCCGCATGGACTGCATTTGCGCTACAGCCTCGCGGGCGGAGGGCTTGATTTTATCCGCCAAAGCCAACATTCCCAAAAACAGGCCGCCTTTGGCAAAATACAATACGGTTTTTCCCTGTTGCGTCCACTGCTGTGCCTGTTCTGCAAAGCGCGGCGGTACGGATACGTTCCTCTGTTTCATCAACGGCAAGTTGCCCGCCGTAATCCGTACGCCATTTATATCGGCGCTTACACCGGATCCGGGCAAGGTTTCAAACGTTTCCGCTTCCGGCAAGGCAAGATCTTTCACAAAAGGAGCGTGCAGGACCGCACGTGAAAGCGGATGTTCGGAAAGACGCTCCGCCGCAGCGGCCCATGTCCAAAATTCTTTTTCTTCCACGCCATCAGCCAACAAAACGCCGACCACTTCCGGCTTTCCCTCCGTTACTGTTCCCGTTTTATCCAACACCACGCTGTTGACCAGCCTTGCCGTTTCCAATATTTCGGCGGATTTGAACAAAATCCCGTGTTTTGCCCCCGTTCCCGTCCCTACCATAACCGCCGTTGGCGTCGCCAGTCCCAAAGCGCACGGACACGAAATAACCAGCACAGATACGGCTGAACTAAGCGCAAAATTCCACCCATAGCCCAAGAACAACCATACCAGCATCGTCAAAAACGCCACACCGATTACCACCGGTACAAATACGCTGCTGACCTTGTCGGCCAGACGGCCTATGGGGGCTTTGGAGGAGGAAGCCTCTTCCACCAAAGCAATAATATGGGACAATAAAGTGTCTCCGCCTGCGCGCGTTACCTGAAACTGAAAATAGCCGGCCTGATTGACCGTTCCCGCGCTGACATTATCTCCCTGCGTTTTGTCCACCGGCATGCTTTCACCTGTCAACACGGCTTCATCCACCGCGCCGCGGCCTTTTACCACGACACCGTCCGCCGCCACGGACATGCCGGCCTTCACCGCCAAAATATCCCCCACTTTTATTTCCTGAGAGGAGATTTCTTTTTCCTCTCCGTTTTCCAAACGCAAAGCTTTCTGCGGGGTCAGTTTCAACAACTGCTCTATGGCGCCGGACGTTTTGCGTTTGGCGCGTGATTCCAGATATTTACCCAATGTAATCAGCGTTAAAATCATTCCCGCCGATTCAAAATACAAACCCTGCAATGCTTCCATCGCGGCAGAGTGCCCATTCGCGACGCCCATTAAATACAACACGCGGTACAAAGCCCACAACCCAGACAAAAAAGCGGCCCCGCTTCCCACGGCAATTAAACTGTTCATATTCGGCGCACGGTGCCACAGGGTTGTTATTCCGTTTGAAAAAATCTCGCGGTTAATAAATAAAATGGGTATAACAAACAAAAATTGCGTCAGTGCAAAAAGAGCCGGATTTTGCCTAAACGGCAAAGGAAGAGGCAGCCCCAACATACCGCCCATGGAAATATATAAAAGAGGAAGTAAAAACATAACGGAACTGCGTAAACGGATGAGCAAATTCTTTTCCGCTTTAACAGCGGGATCGGTTTGGGCAGAGAGAGAAACTGCCTGTTTATCCGCCGGCGCCGCCCCGTATCCGGCCTGCTGTACCGCATGGACAATATCAGTAACGGACAGCCTTTTTTCATCAAAATCCACCTGAAGTGTATTTCTCAGCAGATTTACCTCCGCCTTACGCATACCCTGCAAAGCAGAAACAGCCGCTTCCACCCGTGCCGAACACGCAGCGCAGCTCATGCCGGAAACATTAAATTTCTTTTTCATATGTTTACTTTCCCAAAGCGATAATTTTCTCAAACAGATATATGAACGTATGCTCATATATAGGATATAACTATCTCCCGCCCTCTGTCAAGTCCGCCGCCGATTTGCTACTATAACAAATAGGAGTGCTTTATGTTAACAAAACCGTTTGAAATCAGATACGATGAATTGGATATACACGCGCATATCGGGCCTATTACCCTGCTGCGCTACTTTCAGGAAGCTGCCGCCTTGGACGCGGCCTCTTTTGCTTTTGGATGGGAACAACTGCAAGAAAAAAACCTTGCGTGGGTACTGACGCACATGCAATTGGAAATGTTAGGAGACCCCTCCCCCAAACAGTCTGTTACCGTCAAGACATGGCATGCTTTTTCGGATAAGCTGCTCAGCCGCAGGGAATTTGAATTTACGGGGCAGGACGGGCGGCCCTTGGCGCGCGGTGCCAGCTGGTGGGCGCTGATAGACGTTGCCAAACGCCGTTTGACCAAAAGTCCGGCCGAACTGCTGGCCTTGAATCCCGTCCAGCCTCAATTTATCACACAGGAAGAAAACTTCAAACGCCCTTTGCCCCAACAAGCCGAAAAAATAGGAGAAGCGACGATTTACGTGCGCCGTGAAGATTTGGACTTAAACGGACACGTCAATAACACGCATTACGCCGCATGGGCCTTGGAGGCCGTACCGGAAGGCAAACACCTGCACAAACTGCTCATTAACTTTAAGAACGAATGCCGCGCCCAAGACGTCATCATTTCCAGCGCATACGCCGAAGGCGCAGCCGTTCTGCATCACACGCTGATACGCAACTCCGACGGTAAAGAAGCGGCCCACGCCATTACTTTTTGGCATTAAAGCACCCCCCGCTTAGGCGGGGGGTTGCTTTTCGTCTCCCAGAATGCTAGAATAAAGTTAGGAAAACTAACTGCTTCAGTTTTCCTTTTCAGCCGTTATTACCCGACAAAGACGTTCCTTGAAAATTTCGCCAAAAGAGACTTCGCTTGTTCTTGGGAGGTGCATTATGTATTTGTCCAAAGCGAACAAAGCCGAATTTGGCGCCGTATATGAAGATATGCAAAGACAGTTCCCTTATGTGGAACTGAAGGCCAAAGAAACATTCCTTACTCTTAGCCGCCGGACGGATTATCACATCTGGCTGGCTAAACAAAAAACGGACACAGGCGTCCAAACCGTAGGGTATATGCTTGTTTGGCTTGACGCGCACAGCCGCGTATTATGGCTGGACTTTATTGCCGTGCTGCGTCCTTACCACGGCAAAGGGCTGGGCGGGCGCATGTTGCGTCTGCTGCAGGCTAAATATCCCGCCTGCAAAGGCTGCTTTCTGGAATTGGAAAAAGCCGATCCAAAAGACGAAAAAGCTTTACGCCGTACGGCTTTTTACACCAGAAAAGGCGCTTTTGCCTTAAACATACGGTATTTTTGCCCGCAGCCGCACAAACCATCTGTGGAAATGGATTTATATTTCCTGCCTTTTCATACTGGTTTGTGCCATCTGCCCGACCATGCCGTATTGGGCGCGGTGCGGCAGGCATACCGCACGTTGCATGCCCGTATGCCCCAAGCGCAAAAAATGCTGCGCTATATTGCGCCGTTGTTCCGGCCGGAAAAAGCATAACTTCACGGTTTTAAGCCGCCCCTTCTGGGCGGCTTTTTTATATTTTTGAAAAAAAGACCGTCTATTTGCTACACTTATCTTTACATGAGTATAATCATCATCTTATTAATGTTGGTATTAAACGCCTTGCTGGCCGCTTACGAAATGGCCTTGGCGTCTGTTTCCCGCACCAAATTGTCCATCTTGGTACAAGAGAAAAAATATGGTGCGGAAAGTGCTTTATACATGAAGGACCACATGGAAGGAAGCTTGGCCACCATACAAATCGGCATAACCTTGGTGGGAGCCGGCGCCGCGGCCGTAGGCGGCGCGGGGGCAGATGAATGGTTTGCCCCTTGGATGAAAGAAAACTTCCACATCCCGCTGCGTTTGGCCAACGCTTTGGCCGTCGTCATCGTGGTATTGCCGCTGAGTTTTGTTACCATCGTTTTTGCCGAATTGACGCCCAAAAGTTTCGCACTGAAAAATAAAGAATGGGTTACTTTGAAACTTTCCCCGATTATGCGCCAGCTATACCGTTTCTTATATCCCATCGTCCGCGTGATGGAAGCTATTACCAATATGCTGACCAAAAAAACCGTACGCAAAAATACCGACCCTAAAGAAGCGCAAAAAGCCGCCATGGCGGATTTGCGGGCGGCCGTATCCATAGCGTCCTCTTCGCGTTTATTCGGCAAAGCGGAAGAAAAAATCGTATTGGCCAGCGCCTCTTTCTGCACGCGAAAAATCAAAGAAATCCAAGTGCCGCTGGAGCAAGTCTATACATTGTATGCGGCCGACACCATTGCTGATACGTTTATCAAAGCGCACTTGGACATGCACACGCGTTTCCCCGTATGCGAGAAAAAAGACGATCCGCAAAGCATTATAGGCTACTTAAATTTTAAGGATATTTTTTCCGCCACCAAAACCGCCGCACAAGGGGTTTCCCCCACGGCCCGCTCCATTTTACGTCCCATCTTGCGTTTGGATGAAGACACCATCATTTCCGCCGCGCTGGAGAAAATGATGAAAGAACATCAACACATCTGTTTGGTTACGGATGACGACAAGATCACGGGAATTTTGACGCTGGAAGATATTTTTGAAGAACTGGTGGGAGAAATTGAGGACGAATACGACTATTCTCAAGCCTATATCCGCCCTTTTGGAGACGCGTTGATCGTCAGCGCCGCCGCACAAATGAGCCATGTTTTTAAGGAATTGATGCTGCCTGTTCCGGCCGATCTTACCGCCGGAATTACCGTAGAACAATGGGCTTTGCAAAAAGCCGGGCACGCCTTAACCTCCAGTGAGGCCATTTCTTCCAACGGACTGCGCATGGCGGTGCGCAAATTCCGCCGCCACAAACTCATGGAAGTTTTAGTCAGCAAATTATAAATAAAAGGAGCCTCGCAGGCTCCTTTTATTTATAAAATTCCGCGCTTTTGCAGTTCCCGTTCAAGCTGGCCGGCGTTTTCAAAACGGACAACGTCAAAACCCAACCGCCGAGCGGCGGAAACATTGGCCTGACTGTCATCTATAAACAAACATTCTTCGGCGCATAAATCAAAACGGAACAGCAAACGTTTGAAAATCTGAGGATCGGGCTTAATTAATTTTTCTTCTCCGGAAAGTACAATCCCGTCAAACAAGGCAAAAATAGGAAAGCGTTTTTTCGCTATGGGAAACGTTTCCGCCGACCAATTGCTCAGCCCATACACTTTATATCCTTTTTGTTTAAGCCGCCGCACCAAGGCATGCGTACCGGCTACTTCGCCGGAGATCATTTCGCCCCACCGTTTATGATACGCTCTGATGGGATTAGCGTATTGCGGATATAATGCTGCCCGCTCCGCAACCGCCCGTGAAAAAGACTTCCCCGCATCCAGCTCGGCATTCCAATCTCCGTCGCATACATGGGAAAGAAAATATTCCATTTCCTTTTCGGAAGAAAAAATTTTACGGTACAGATACCGCGGATTCCAATCCGCCAATACGCCGCCAAAATCAAATACAATACTTATCATATCTTGTTATCATTGTAGCTTAAAAATAAGAAACTGACCAAGAGGCGGACGCGATATCATTATGAATGAATATGAAAAATTTTGCAAATACCCATAATGTATTTTGTCCTGTTGCTTATACAGAACAAAAAACCCCGCATGCAAAGCGGGGTTTTGAAAAATACTGAACTTAAAAAGGACATCTCATGTCTATATTCACTTTGGAACAACCCGAACCGTTTCCGGCAATAGCCTTGCAGATTTTCTCTCCTTTTTTGTTTCCCGGCCGGTATTCACAAGCACGCGTACTGGAATAAGGTCGTCCATTCATTCTGGACACTTGCGCATAAATAATATAATCCTGAGGCAGTGTCCCGTCTTCTTTAAGAATACGGCGATATGCGTGAAATTGTATCTGCTGTTTACAGCCGATAGGACATCCATAACTTATGATAAAATCTTTTGTACAAATATAAGGCAGCCCCTCATCAAAACCGTCCGGACACGGCTCCGTCTCAAAACTGATATCCAAGCCTGCCAATTTGTCGGCAAATTCTCCCGTTGACATGTGATAGACTATATTGGCTTGCTGCAAAGAGGACAATAAAGGTAATACTCCGGATACGCGGGCTTTTTCCGCGGCTTTTTCATACTGCGGCAGAGCAACAGCCGCCAACATGCCAATAATAAGCACAACAACCAACAGTTCTATCAGGGTAAACCCTTTTCTCATTTTTTACTCCTGCAACGGCATTTAATCGCTCAAAAACATGTCTTAGCGCTATAGTGTTTTTCATCATGTATAGGGTATCAAAAAAAAAGAAACGAGTCAAGTCTTGGGCGTTTTTCGGAAAATAAACGGCAATGGCATAACAAATACGGCAACCGGCAGACAAAAACAGAGCCCCGCCCAGACCATGGCATAAAGAAAAAACAAACACGTCATGAACTCCCATTCCATTCGCCATGCTTGATAACATGCAGGAGAGAGCAATGACGCTTATTATTGCTTCGGGAAGGAGCCTGCTTTTCTGACAAGCTGACCGGCCGCCCCTCCTGCTGTACCATTGTCCGCTGCCATGGCTGAAAATTTCAGCAGTCGTTTGATTTTGAAATTGACCCAAAATTCGCCCCGCCGGTTTAACCGCTAGGCAGCAGCGCCATATAAGGTCAAAGGCGGGGCGAATTTATCCAAATTTACAAAACGGACGGCGGGGCTTAAACGCACCCGCCGAAACCGTCGCAATATCAGTATCCCTATTACAAGACCAGCGTATCTTCCATATCCGGCCCCGTGGATACCAAGGCCAATTTCGGGTGAGGATACACCTGTCTGGACAGTTCTTTCAAATTCTCTAAGAATTCTTTAGCCTGTGATGTAAAATCCTCATAACTTTTGATATGATCATTTCCTTCAAACATATCAATATGCGTAATGGCCAGTTTAGTGGCATTGTTAATCATGATGGCGCGTGCGGCGGAACGTTTCTCAAAAATTCCCACGCGGCGCAAGCGTTTGCTAACACTGCCAATTTCATGGCCTTTGGTATGATAAATTTCCAAATCTTTTTCATCGGTTATCTCTTTTTCCAACGGTCCGGGCCCCACGCGGGTAATATACGGTTTGAACACCACATACACGTCCCGCACGCTTTTAGGCCCTAGGCCCGCTTCACCCAAGAAAGTAGAAGCTGTCGTATCGCGCGAAGTAACAAACGGATATTCTCCGTGCAAGAGGGAAAGTTTTATGCCTTGTGTTCCTTCCAGCAAAATATTTTCACCGCGGTCCAAAGCGCCGTTGAGCAGCTCCGGAACGTCTTGTATAAAATCTTTCAGAGCGGGTTCGTCTTTGGCAAATTTTACATTGCGCCGCTCAATGCGGTCTTTCACGGCTTGTCCCAGTCCCGTCCCCACGCTGCCTATATGCTGCATAAAATGACTGGCGCCTTTTTCAGCGGCGGTTTCTTCATCCGTTATCAGTACGGCGTACGGATCAATAATCAGCCGGTCGGCCGTCCTCGTCAATTCCACTTCTTTGAGCAGCCATTCGGTTTTGGTGTATGCACCCGCTCCCAAAACCAGTTTTGTGGCGGGATTCAAAAAACCGGACGGAATATTTTTCAGCGTATAAGATTTGCCGTCCGCCACGACGGTATGACCCGCATTGGGCCCCCCCACGCGCACACAATATTCATAATCGCCTTTATATGACAAATAGGCTGAAATTTTGCCTTTCCCTTCGTCTCCGGCCTGACCGCCGCACACAATATCTATCATTTCTTTCCTCCCGCTTGCTTCACGGCCAGCCCCACATAGGAACATATATCCAAAGCAAGCAGTTTTTGTTTTATTTTTTCGTCCGCGTTCAATTTTTGCGCAAACTGTTTTAAATCTTCTTCCGTTACCGCGCGGCCGCGCGTAAACGCTTTCATTTTTTCATACGCCCCATCAACGCCGGCAGCGCGCAGCACCGTTTGGTAGGCTTCTGCCAACACTTCGGGATGGGCCAAAAGTTCAGTTTTCGCGGCGCGCGCATCAAAATCCGTTTTGTTAAATCCTTTTAACAAGGACTGATAGGCCAACAAGCAGTGTCCCATTCCCACCGCCATATTGCGTAATACCGTAGAATCGGACAAATCCCTCTGCAGGCGGGAAATGGGCAGCTTTTCACTAAAAAACGAAAGCAAAGCATTGGCCAAAGCCAAATTGCCTTCGGCATTTTCAAAGTCAATGGGATTTATTTTTTGCGGCATGGTGGAAGACCCTACTTCTCCCGCTACGGTTTTTTGTTTGACCAAGCCCGCGGAAATATAACGCCACATATCCTGCGCACACCCCAATAAAATGATATTGACGCGGCGCAAATTATCAAACAGCTCCGCATAACTGTCTCTATTATCCACCTGTGTGGTTACGGAGCTCAAAAAAAGCTTTATCTTGCGTCCTTTGTTTAATTTATCCACCAAAGAACGTGCGGCACGCGGCCAGTTTATCTGTGCAAACGCCGCCGCATGGGCATTATACGCCCCCACCGCGCCGCCTGCTTTGCAGGAAATTTGCTGTTTTTTAAGCTGATTTAACTGCCGCGAGAGACGGCTTTCAAACACTTTCAGTTCTTTGCCAAATGTAGTCGGTACGGCGGGCTGGCCATGCGTTCGCGCCAACATTACCGCCCGCGCATAACGCCGCGCGCGTGCGGCCAAAGTTTGGCGAAGCTCTTCTAAGGAAGGCAAAAGCACTTTTTCCAGAGCATCCGATAAAAGCTGTGCATAAGCCAAGCTGTTTATATCTTCACTGGTTAAAGCGAAATGCACCCACGGTACACGGGAAGCAAAACCGTTTTTAGCCAATTTGTCCGCAATAAAATATTCAACCGCTTTTACATCGTGGTTCGTAGCGGGACGGCCGCGGAAACCCTTTTTTTCAATATCCTGCAAAATCTGCCAATCCGTGCGGGTAAGTTCCGGCAACCGTTCAATCCATTTTTTCTCTTTGGCCGATAAAGGAGGAAAGCCCTCCAGTTGTAACTGAGCCAAAGTAAGCAGCCAATAGGCCTCCGCCCGCACACGGCAACGGGCAAACGCCGCCGCACCCGCCACTGCCGCCAGTGGGGCCATATTCTGCCTGTAACGCCCGTCCAACGGGCTAAGTGCGTCCCATTCTTCCATACTTGTCTATTTTAGCAAATTACGCTTGCTGGCCTCAGCACATAAAAAACGGCCCCGAAGGGCCGTTTTGGAAAAAATATTTATTTTTTATCCGACTCGCCATCGGCCGAATCGGCTGCGGGCGCCTCTTCTTCGTCCATTGGCTCTTGTTCTGGCGCCAAGGCAACTTGTTCCAGTTCTGCCTGTTTCAGCGCCGCGGCACGTTCTTGAGCCTTTTGCTGGGCAAACGCTTCCCGCTCCGCCTCTATTTGAGCTTCAAACGGTCCAAAACCGCAGCGCTCGTTCCAGCCGCCGCCAAAAGCTTTAGCCAGACCGACCAAGGCATTCAATTCATTTTGCCGTGCCGAGGCCAGATTCATTTCGGCCTGCAATAAATTGCGTTCCACATCCAACAGCTCCATGGTGCCGATAAGCCCTGCATCTTCCTGTTTTTTGGTCAGTTCATATCCGCGGCGCAACGCTTGGGTTTGGCCTAAATAAATATCGTACATTTCTTGGTAAATGCGGTAACTGTTCAATGCGTCCAAGGTTTCCTTAAACGCATTTTGTACCGTTTGTTCATAAGCGGCCAACATTTCTTGATACTGCGCTTTGGCCGCTTTATTTTGAGACACGATACGTCCGCCGGCAAAAATGGGCTGCGTCAATTGGCCGGCAAAAGCCCACAATCCCGCCGGAGAACGGAAAAGCTCATTTAACTGGTTGCTGGCAAACCCCGCCGCACCCGTCAGTGCAATATCAGGGAAATAAGCCGCACGAGCCGCACCTATTTGCGCATTGGCGGCTATCAGCATCCCCTCTGCACTGCGTACGTCCGGACGTTTGGCCAAGAACGAAGACGGCAAACCCGCCGGAATCTGCGGCGTCTGCACCGCATCCAACAAATTGCTTTCTCTGGCGGGCAGACCCTCTACGATTTCCCGCGGAGAACGTCCCACCAACACAGACAAAGCCGTTTCCGTCATAGAAACGGACAGTTCCAGATTTTTTACCGTGGCCGCCACGGAATACATGTCCGCCTCTATGCGGCGCAAATCCACTTCCGTTACATAACCGGCATTATACCGGCTGGTATAAATACGTACGCTCTCTTGGCGTGTTTGCAAAGTTTGGCGGGCAGTCTGCAATTGGCTGTCCAAAGACAAAAGCGTAAAATACGTTGATGCTACTTGCGCCGTCAAAGACAAAAGCACTGTATCTTTGGCAGCCATGGTGGAGAGCAATTGAGCGCGGGCGGCCTCACTTAAACGACGGTATTTGCCCCACAAGTCTAATTCAAAAGACGCCACCACCGTACCGGTACTCAAAGTTTGGCCGGAACCGTAATCATTGCCGGCACGCCCGCTGCCGCCCTGCACGGCTATCGTGGGCAATTGATCCGCCACGGCGCTGCCTACAGCGGCACGCGCTTCGTCTACGCGGGCGATGGCTTGGCGCAAATCACGGTTATACAGCAATGCTTCCGTTTCCAGCTGATTCAACCTTTCGTCTCCAAACATCTCCCACCATTGGTAATTTTCAAAAACGCTGTACGTTTCCGCCGTATTGGACGGCGCGGGCAAATCCAAGTCCGGCCTCTTATAATTGGGCCCCATCATACAGCCGCAAAGCAGTACGGCGCCCAGCGCCGCCAAAGTCATTTTCTTAAATATCATGCAAAGCCTCCGCCTTTTTATGCTGGCTGTCGGGATCGCGCTTCTCTTTCCAACCGCCGGAAATTAAATAAAAGAACAAAGGAACAAACAATGGCGCAATAGCCGTGGCCGCCAACATGCCAAACACCACCGCCGTACCGATGGCGTGACGGCTGGCCGCACCCGCGCCGGAGCTGACGGCCAAAGGCACACAGCCCAAAATGAACGCCAAAGACGTCATGATAATGGGGCGGAAGCGCAGCCGGACAGCCTGCAACGCAGAATCATAAGCGCTCAAGCCCTGTTCACGAACCAACACGGCAAACTCTACAATCAAAATAGCATTTTTTGCCGCCAGTCCCACCAACGCCACCAAGGCGATTTGGAAGTAGATATCATTGGACAAACCGCGCATAAATGTACCCAACAACGCTCCAAAGATGCCAAACGGCACCGCCAAGATGACGGCGAAAGGTAGGCCCCAGCGTTCATATTGCGCGGACAAAATCAAAAACACCACCAAGATGCCCAACAGCAACGCTATGGTGGAAGAACTGCCACTGATGGTTTCCTGATAGGTCGTACCCGTCCACGAAAGCGTGAATTCTTCGCCCAGCGTCTCGCGCGCCACTTGTTCCATGGCGGATATAGCCTGACCGGAGCTGTATCCATCCGCGGGGGTCGCCATTACTTTAGCCGCGGGGAATACGTTAAAACGCTCCACCATATCCGGCCCCAAAATAGGCGTTAACGTTACAAAGGCCGACAAGGGGACCATCGCACCCGTATTGGAGCGGACATAAATGTCGCCCAATTGTTCGGGCCGCGCTCGGTAGTCTCCGTCCGCCTGCAGCATAACGCGGAAACTGCGGCTGTATTTCGTAAAATCGTTCACGTATGCCGTGCCGAACGTTCCCTGAATGGTGGCGTATAATTCCGCCAAAGACACATTCATGGACATGGCCTTAATTTCGTCCACTTCCAGTTTGTATTGCGGCGTTGCGGCGGAAAACGTCGTGCTGACACCCGTCAGCTCTGGCCGTTTTTGAGCTGCGGCAATAAATTCATTCACCTTGGCTTCCAGCGCCGCGCTTCCTTCTCCGGAGCGGTTCTGTATATACCCCTCCAAACCGCCCGTGGTACTCATACCCATAATAGGTGGCGGATTAAACGGCATAACCAAAGCGCCCGTAATCTGAGCGCCCAATTTGCCTATGGCGGACACCACCCCAAAAGAAGAAAGCTCCCGCGTTTGGCGTTCTTTCCATGGAATTAAAGAAATAAACGAAGCGATGGAGCTGCTTTTCATGGTACTGCTGAGCATGTCATAGCCGGCGAAAGTCAGCTCTTCCTGCACGGAAGGCTGTTCCAAAATAATTTTTTCCAACTGTTTGGCAACTTTCTGCGTCGTATCCAGCGAAGTGGAAGGATCCAACATCGTCGCCACCATCAGCATACCTTGGTCTTCATCGGGCAGCAAGCTGGTCGGCACAATCTTAAACAGTCCAAAGGCTGAACCCCAAATCAGTAAAATCGTCAGCAAAGCTATCGGAATACGCCGCAGGAAAAACCCCGCGCAACCCGTATACTTGTCCGTAATTTTACCGAACCACTGGTCAAACTTAAAAAAGAAGCCGCTGGTGCGGGGTTTCATGTCTTTAAGCAACAAGGCGCACAAAGCGGGCGTCAAAGTCAAAGCCACCAAACCGGAGATGATGACGGATACGGCAATCGTAATGGCAAACTGCTGATACATGACGCCTGTAAAACCGCCCATAAAAGCCACCGGCACGAACACGGAACACAATACCAGCACGATGGCTATCACAGGTCCCGTTACCTCGTCCATGGCCTTAATCGTAGCTTCTTTAACGGGCAGATGTTCATCATGCATGATACGTTCCACGTTTTCAATAACCACAATGGCATCGTCCACCACGATGCCGATGGCCAGCACCAAACCAAACAAAGTCAGCGTATTAATAGAGAACCCCAACAGCAACATTCCGGCAAAGGCGCCCACAATGGACACCGGTACGGCCAAGCACGGAATCAGGGTGGCTCGCCAGTCATGCAAAAACAAGTAAACCACGATAAACACCAAAATCATAGCTTCTATAAGCGTGTGTATTACTTCTTCAATAGAGGCGTTTACGAACAAAGTCGTATCATACGCCACTTTGTATTCTATGCCGCCCGGAAAATTCTGCGCCAGCTCCTCCATGCGTTTTTTCACGGCTTCCGCCGTAGCCACAGCATTGGCGCCCGGAGACAAAAACACGCCTATAGGCACGGCAGGCTGATTATTGTATTGGCCCGAAAATTCATATGTCTGACTGCCCAATTCCACGCGGGCTACGTCTTTTAACCGCAAAGACGTACCGTCAGGATTGGCGCGCAAAATAATTTCTTCAAATTCTTCCGGTTCCTGCAAACGGCCCGGAGCAATAATGGAATACATGCGGTCCACTTTCTGCAAAAGCGGCGGCTGGCCGATTTTGCCGGCGGCACGCTGTGTATTTTGCGCCTGCACGGCTGCCATCACGTCGGTAACGGACACTCCCATCTGGCTCATAATATCGGGCTTAAGCCAAATGCGGATAGAATAATCGTTGGCAGACATGACCTGAGCATCGCCTACGCCGTTGATACGTTTCAAATCATCCACTACGTTTACCAACGCATAGTTGCCGATATAAGTGGTGTCATACACGCCTGAAGGCGAAAACATGGTTATCAACTGCAAAATGGCGGAAGAACGCTTCTGAACGGTTACGCCGTAACGACGTACATCTTCTGGAAGCGTGGTGGTGGCGGCCTGTACGCGGTTGTTGACGTTGATCATGGCCTGATCCGGATCCGTCCCTACTTCAAAGTATACCATCAGGTTCATATCCCCATTAGAGGAGGAAGTAGAGTTCATGTACAGCATGTCCTCCACTCCGTTCACCTGCTGCTCTATAGGTGCAGCCACCGTATCGGCAATAACTTCCGGACTGGCGCCCGGATATTGCGCCGACACTTGCACTGACGGAGGTGTCAAATCGGGGTACTGCTCAATGGGCAGCATGGTAATGGATACGATACCCGCCAATAGAATGAGCAGCGAAACTACCGTGGAAAAAATAGGGCGGTTAATAAAAAATTTGGAAAACATAATCTTCCTCTTACTCTTGACGGCCCAAAAGCGCGTTGGTTACCTTATTGTTTTTGCGGACGGCAGGCTCCGCCACGCTCTGTTCGTCAGGTTTGACTTCTGCTTCTATCGCATCTTCAAATTCCCCGACGTTTTGTGCCGTCGCAGAACTGGGGGCCGTTGGTTCTTCATAAGCCGGTACGCCGAAATCTTTCATCTGAGGGGAAACTTTCATTCCCGGGCGTATTTTCAACAATCCCTCAGAAATAACCGTCTCTCCCCCTTCCAGCCCTTCGTTTACAATATACATATTGTCCTGCAGTTGAACCGTTACGGGCTGGGCTTTGGCCGTACCGTCTTCCTGCACCACATACACCAAATCTCCGGTCGGCGTGCTGAGCACGGCGGAAGACGGAATCAGCACCGCGTCTTTATACGTAGCGCCGATTAAACGAACGCGCACAAACTGCCCCGGCATCAGCATGCGCTGATTTTTTGGGTTGGGGAATTCCGCCTTAATAGCCAGCGAAGAAGTTTGGCTGTCTTCGGTGCTGTCAAAGAAAATAATCGTTCCTTTTTCCGGATATACGCGCCCGTTGGCGGTAACGGCTTCCACATACAACGGCTGTTCGCCTTTTTCATCCAAAGCGATACTGCCGTCCAAAAAGCCGCTGGCCATTTTGTAAAACTGCGCGCTGGGCATGGAAAAATTGACCCACAAAGGATCGATTTGCACCATGGTGGTCAAAAGTCCGTTGCCGGCCGGAGAAACCAAGCTGCCCACCGATTGGGCTTCTTTGCCGGTAATGCCGGAAATAGGAGCCAGCACGCGCGTATATTTCAAATTGATTTTTGCTCCGTTTACGCCGGCTTTGGCCACTTTCACAGCCGCTTGCGCCGCTTCGTAAGCGGACAGAGAATCGTCATAATCTTTTTGGCTGATGGCATTGTCGGCGCGGAGCTTTTTCATACGCTCATAGTCGCGGCGGGTGCGGTTCTGCTCACTTTGGGCTTGGGCCAAGGCGCCCTCAGCCTGTTGCAAGGCCACCTCGTATTCCTGAGGGTCAATCTGAAAAAGCTGCGTCCCCTGTTTGACATAAGCGCCCTCATCAAACAATCGGGCCTGCAAAATACCGCCCACCTGTGCGCGCACTTGGATTTCCAAAGACCCCGCCACCTGTGCAGGGTATTCGATATTCCAAGGCAAATCGGTTTTCAGCACTTTTACGGCCGAAACAGGTACGGCCGCGGCGCTTTGCTGTTGTTCTTTTTTACCGCAAGCGCACAGGCCCGCCACACCCAAAGCCAGTGCGAATACAAAGGCAAGACGCATATATTTATTCATGCTTTTTCTCTCCGCTTGAACCCTCCGAGAGGGCAAATTTTACCTACCGGTAAGTATATTTTACCAAATAAATATTCATTGGCGCAATCGGTACGCCGGTACGGTCTATTGTATAAAATTTCAGCTGTTTTTTTTATGTTTTCTTTTCTCTTTTTTGTATTAGATAAAAAATTGATACAATGAGTCATGAGCGAAAAAGAAAATATGCTGTCGGGACTTTTTTACAACGCCGCTGATCCTGAGCTGACGTCTCAGCGCCAAGAAACGCGGCGACTGCTTTGGCAATACAACGCGTCCGACCCTGCCGACGAGGACAAACGGCGCGGAGTCTTGCGGCGGCTTTTTGGCCGCACCGGCAAAAAACTACACATTGAACCCCCGTTTTTTTGTGATTACGGATCCCAGATTTTCTTTGGGGATAATGTCTTTTTGAATTTTAACTGCATTATTTTGGACTGCGCACGCGTAGAAATCGGAGACGACTGTCAATTAGGACCAAACGTACAAATATATACGGCCACCCATCCGCTGCAACCGGCCGCGCGCAAAGCAGGCAAAGAATTTGCCGCTTCCGTCAAGATAGGCAACAATGTATGGATAGGCGGGTCGGCCATTATTTTGCCGGGCGTTACCATTGGGGACAACGCCGTCATCGGAGCAGGGGCTGTGGTTACCAAAGATATTCCCCCATTGACAGTAGCCGTAGGCAATCCCGCACGCGTACAGCGGCGATTTTATGAATTCAAGCAAGAACCTGAGACCAAAATACCGTCTAATTAATTTTTGCAGCCACACAAAACCGACATATATTATATAAGAAGACAAAAGGGGGTGCTTATGAAAACCGTATTTTTTGACGTGGATAAAATTACCAAAGAGTATTTGGAGAAACAGTCCGTTTGCACGGGAAACGTCGTTTTGCTTCCTGAAAGTATGGAAAATATTTCCCCCGCCCAATACGAGCAAATCAAAGATGCGGAGATCATTTCCGTCTTCGTACACACCGCTTTGAGAATGAATAAAGAATCTTTGGACAAATATTCCCATCTGAAACTCATCGCTACGCGTTCTACGGGATTTGACCACATTGATTTGGCCTATTGCCAAAACCGCGGCATTGAAGTGGTCAATGTGCCGCAATACGGCGAGGCCACCGTCGCCGAATTTACCTTTGGCGCTTTATTGTCTTTGGCGCGCCATATTATGCAGGCGCGTTCCGATATGAAAAATAACTCCGTGCGTATGAATGAATATATTGGTTTTGACCTGTATGGCCACACCATGGGCATCATCGGCACGGGAGCCATAGGCCGTCACGTAGCCAAATTGGCGCGAGGTTTTGGCATGGACGTGTTGGCTTATGACTTATATCCCAATGAAGAATTTCAGCGCATTTACAATATTCATTATGTGGATTTGGACGAACTGTACGCCAAAGCGGACGTGATCACCTTGCACGCGCCGGCCACCAAAGAAAATTACCACTTGCTCAATGATGAAGCTTTTAAGAAAATGAAAGACGGAGTCATTATCTTAAACACCGCCCGCGGCAGCTTGGTGGATCCGGAAGCACTTTACCGCGCTTTGACCCAAGGCAAAGTCAAAGGTGCGGCACTGGATGTGCTGGAAAATGAAGATTTCATTATTCATGACGATATTATCTTAAAATCCCAAGACATCCCTATCGATTATGCCATGAACACCATCATTAATGCGCGCCTCATGCAGATGAAAAACGTACTGATTACGCCGCATATTGCATTTAACTCTGTAGACGCCGTACACCGCATATTGCATACCACGTTGGAAAACATTAATCATTTCTGTGCGGGACGCGTGCAAAACTCCGTGCTGAAAAAATAAACTTCATTCCACGCCGGCAGTATAGCGCCTAAAGGCCCGACACCGGTTTTTCGGTTCCTGCCATAAAATCAGACGGACCCTTTGTCCAAAGCGCGCACCCAACGCCGTACATGCATGCGGGGAGAAGAAAACAGGGTTAATGCAATATGTACGTGTTAGTACCCGGGCCATACCAGCCGCTTCCGGCCAATGCTCCCTGACTTTTGCACACACGCTCCCACGCATGGCCTTGCGTAGCGGTGCAATAAACGGCATTATCGCGGGTATCAAACCAAAAATAATACGCAAAATGCCTGTCCTGAGTGGCGACCTCCACTTTTTGTTCGCCACCGCGCAAAATATCCACAAACACTCCCTGCTCCACACGTTTCCCTTTCCGCAAAGCCGTTTGGGGAGAAGATGAATCTATAATAAATCCCGCGGGAAGCGTAACAGACAGAGAAGATATGTCCGTAGAATAACGTCCTGTTTCCATGCGATATATCTTCTGTGCGTTCCGGAGTTTTTCCCCCAAAAGCAGCATTTCCGCCGTCCTGCTTTTCAAAACGGCAGTTCGGTATTGCGGGACGGCCACCGCGGCCAATACCCCAATCATTAAAACGACTATTAAAAGTTCTATAAGTGCAAATGCGGCATTTTTTGTATTTTTCATACAAGAAAATATATCAAAAAAAAAAACGGCGCAAGGCCCAGTGAATAAACAACAAAAAACTCGTACAAAAATACACCCTGCGTTGACATCTCCTGAAATACGGGATTATTCCGCTAAGGCGATTCATAAATACGGTCATTATTGGCGTTTCCCGCCAGTTTTCCACTTCAGACAAACCGACTTCATTGGGCGTGAAAAAGAGGGCCAAAATTAGATAGCGGCTTCGTCCGCCGCAAGGGAAGTTTTCCTGTTTTTCTAATCAGAAATGCCTTCTTTTTTCCCGCGGAAAAAATGCTAGACTAAATTTATGAAAATATACGCATGTGCGGCCATATGCATATTGGCAGCGGGAGGCTGGGCGGCCGTCCGCAGCGACGGAGAAATCGTCATAGAGATGACGGGAGATTCTTTTCCCCAAACGGACAGGGTACTTTCTTTATGGGATTTTGACGCCACGGAACTTACCCGCCGCATGCGCGGGAAAACCCGCGAACAAGTGCTATATGCCGTTCCCATCGTATCCGACAAAGACCGTATTATAAACGGAAAAGACGGAGAATACGCGTTGGTGGAATATTACAGCGGAGGAGACTTCCGCAAATTTCTTTTCAAAGCCGAAAGCCCGCAAACCTTCGTAACGGCCGCGGCCACGGCGGCGGACGTTTTAGCCGTCAACAAAAAATACAACGTCAATATAGGTCTTTCCCAAAGGAATTTTGAGCGTTTTTACCAAGACAAAATTACCGCCGAACACACGGATTTATTGCCAAAAGACATCCGCCTCTTTAAGATGGAGTATCGGGACATAAACACCCCCGTTCCTTACAGCCGCTGGTTTCTTTTTGAAAAAGACGAACTGACGCGCACCTTTGAAACGGAAACGGATAAAAATGCCTATCTGAATAAACTGCAAAAACCAAATGAAGAAAACTCCGAAGCCAAGCGGCAAGCTCATGAAAAAGCCACGGCACGTACACAAAACCAAAACCGAACCGTACGCAAAGCGTTGATTTCCGGCGGCACGACATGGGACAGGGCCAATCTGCCGCGCGTGATCAATCCAAAACCCCTGCTCCGGCGCCAGCCGCAGCCGGCCAAGGAAAAATAAACGCGTTTTTGCCGTTTCGCGGAAAAGGCGCCGAAACATATAATAAACAGAGGACATATGGACATCTTTTCATGGACTTTAGCCGGTATATTCGTGGTAACCATGCAAATTACCGTTACCGTGCACATTATGCTGCATAAAGACGACGTTCCCAGCGCGATTGGCTGGACGGGGCTTGTATGGCTGGCCCCCGTCATAGGCTGTGTGGCATATGTCATACTGGGCATTAACCGCGTACGGCGCAAAGCGCTGCGCCTGCATAACGGCAATATAGACATTTTTACCTTGACCGGAAAAACCGCCGCGGAAATAGAAAAAGAAATTCCTCCTTCCTTTCTGCAGTTGTTGCGTTTGGGGCATAAAGTACATCCTCAATATTTGTCTCTTGGCAATCACGTTCAGCCGCTTCTGAACGGAGATGAAGCGTATCCGCGCATGTGCGCCGCTATTGAAAAAGCCCACAAACAAGTGCTTATCGCCAGTTATATCTTTAACAATGACAAAGCCGGCCAAATGTTTGTCCATGCCTTAAAAAAAGCCGTTCAAAACGGCGCCAAAGTGCGCATGCTTATTGACGGGGTGGGATTAAATTACAGCCGCCCGAATATCGCCGCAGCCGTTAAAAAAATCAAAGAAGTGGAGTTTTCCGTTTTTTTGCCCAGCAAAAGCCCCGTCAATTTGCCTTTTGTCAATTTGCGCAATCACCGCAAAATTATGATTATTGATAATGAAACAGCTTTCTTCGGCGGCATGAACGTGGCGGAGGGAAATTTGCTCAGTCAACATCCAAAAGAACCGATACAGGACGTTACGTTTGAAGTCAAAGGCGCGGTCATTGAACAAATGGCGCGTTTGTTTGAAGAAGACTGGATATTTTCCGGCAAAAAACCTTTTACTTCCCACGCCGAACGTCTGCAGCAAGCCTCTTTTGCATACGGCACGACACCCGCACGCATTATTCCTGACGGCCCCGACGGGGATTATGGCAAAATAGAGCGTTTATGCATGGGGGCTCTCTCCTGCGCACAAAAAACGGCCAGCATCGTTACCCCCTACTTTTTGCCGGAAAACGAAATGTTGGCTTCTTTGGAAACGGCCGCCATGCGCGGGGTAGAAGTAGAAATTATTCTGCCGCAAAAGAGCAATATTTTCGGTATGGATTGGGCCATGCAGGCCAATTTCCGCCGCTTGTTGTCCAAAGGAATCAAAATTTACCGAACCGCGCCGCCTTTTGATCACAGTAAACTGTTTTTGGTGGACGAGGCATGGCTTTTTGTCGGCTCGGCCAACTGGGACGTACGAAGCTTTAAGCTCAATTTTGAAAGCAATATGGAATGTTTTGACTCTGCTCTGGCCAAAAAAGTGCGGACTATTATTGAAGCAAAAAAACAAAAAGCCGTGCGCGTATCTTATGAGAAACATTTGCGTCCTCCGCTGTTTCGCACCCTAAGAGATAATGCGTTTAGGCTCTTGACTCCATATTATTGACATGAAAAATCCTCTTTTGCCGGATACGCCCTTGCTGAATTTAGGACCGGCGCCGTCAGTGCCGTATCTGCCGCGTCAATTTCGTTTAAGCGTGTGGAATTGCCACAAATGCAAACATGCGTCGTGGCAAAGAGACTTTTTACAGCTGTGCGACCAAAGCGATTTGTTTTTGGTACAGGAAGCCCGCTTAACACCCGACTGCAGCAACGCCGTAAATCAAAGCGGCCTAAATTGGAACGCCGCCATCAGTTTTTTGTCTCCCCGCGGCAAAATCCCCACCGGTATTGCCTCCGGCTGCCGCGCACCAGCTTCGGATATTTTATTTAACGCCAGCGTATGCGAGCCGTTGTTTCATATACCGAAAATGACCATGAAACTGCTCTATCCGTTGGCACATACACAGCTGTTGGTCATTAATTTGCATGCCATCAATTTTTCAGGATTGGCTCCTTTTAAGCAAACTTTGCAAAATGCCGCCGATTTGCTAGACCGTTTTAATGGCCCCGTGGTGATGGCAGGCGATTTTAACGTTTGGAGCCGCGGGCGTACGGAAGAAATGCTTTTTACCACGCAGAAATTAGGATTAAAAGAAATCTCTTTTCAGCCGGATCTACGCACAAGGTACTGGAGGAGAAGCGTGGACTATATTTTCGTCCGAGGGCTAGAGACGGTTCATTCTTCCGTATGGGATGTTGAATCGTCTGATCACCGCCCAATGACGGCCGTCTTGCGTCTGATCTAAGACTCCAAACACTGTTAATCTGCAAACAAATATCCATATCCTCTCCTTTGCTCGCAACCGTTGCCGTTATGCCGTTGCCGTCCGCAACAACTGAAACTTCTGCCGCCACTTGCCTGATTTTGAAAATTTGCGTCTTAGTTTGCGCCGCTAAGTCGGGGCGCGGTGTAGCGGAGCTACATAAGCCCCGAGTCGGCGCAAAATAAGCCGAATTTACAAAATGGTTGGCAGGACTAAAGCGCCACAGCTGAAACTGCCGTTATGCCGTTGCCGCCCGCAACAACTGAAACGCTTGCCGCCACTTGCCTGATTTTGAAAATTTACGTCTTAGTTTGCGCCGCTAAGTCGGGGTGCGGTGTAGCGGAGCTACATAAGCCCCGAGTCGGCGCAAAATAAGCCAAATTTACAAAATGGTTGGCAGGACTAAAGCGCCACAGCTAAAACTGCCGTTATGCCGTTGCCGCCCTCCTAGTGATATTATGGTAAAATATAATTAATATGAACGATAATAAAGCCATCGGCTTCAAACGCCAAGCCCTGCGCAAGGTCATAGAAACCTTTGACAAAGGAACACTGGAAACTGCGGCATACCGCATTCCATATGACGTTATTCCGCGCGACGCCAAATTAGACGTACGCTGCTGCGTTTATAAAGAACGCGCCGTATTCCGCGCACGTACACTGGCCGCTTTAGGATGTGCCGTGGAATCGGATGACGAAGCGACATCTCTAAACGATTATGCCAAACAAGCCTTGCTGCGCAAAGACACGCCGGAAGTCCCGTTAACCGTGCTGGACATTGCCTGCAAAGGCTGCGTCAAAGCGCGCCATATCGTAACAGAAGCTTGTCAAGGCTGTTTGGCGCGTGCCTGTGAAACCGCCTGTAAGTTCGGCGCGGTCAAAGTCATAAACGGCAAAAGCCATATTGATCCCGACAAATGCAAAAATTGCGGACAATGCAAGGCCGCCTGCCCGTATAACGCTATTACCTATGTCCCCGTACCGTGCGAACAGTCCTGCCCCGTAGACGCCATACACAAAGGGGAAAACGGCTTTGCCAAAATAGATTTTGACAAATGCATTTCCTGCGGGCATTGCATGGACGCCTGTCCGTTTGGCGCCATCATGGAACGCAGCCAGCTGATTGATATTTTAAGCGCCATGAAAAGCACGCGCAAGGTTTGCGCCGTGGTGGCTCCTTCCGTAGTGGGCCAGTTTAACGCCTCGCTGCCGCAGCTGTTAACGGCCATTAAACAGGCCGGTTTTGATAAAGTAAGCGAAGTAGCCGAAGGGGCCGACGTTACCACCCGCCATGAAGCGAAAGAACTGATTGAACGGTTGGAACGCGGGGATAAATTTATGACCACATCTTGCTGTTCTGCATGGATACAAGCCGTCCGCAAACATCTGCCCGCACTGCAAAAATACGTTTCCGACACGCACACGCCTATGTCTTACATTGCGGAAATAGAAAAGAAAAACGGTTACGAAGTCGTATTCATCGGACCGTGTGTGTCCAAACGCGTGGAGGGACGGGAAGACCCGAATGTGGATTATGTCATGACCTATGAAGAATTGGGCGCCCTGTTAGACGCACGCGGAATAGATCCTTCCAAGTGCGCGGAAACGCCTCTGGACCCTAAAGTATCCGGTGAAGGACGTTACTATGGGGTTACCGGAGGAGTGGCAAAAGCCGTGGAAACCGCCGTCAACGGACACCGTCCCATTAAAATGCAGACCATTAACGGCTTGGACAAAAAATCCATGTTAATGCTGAATGCTTATGCCAAAGGAGTGGGAGATTTCCAATTACTGGAAGTAATGAGCTGCAAAGGAGGCTGTATCGGAGGTCCCTGTACATTATGCACACAGGCCCAAGTCATTAAACCGATAAAAGACCTCGTGGACGCCAGCCCGCATATAGATCCCGTCTTTGAAGACAAAAAATGAAACTCTCCGGACAGCGTTAATAAAAAACCCCGCTCTTCATTTTAAGAGCGGGGTTTTTTAGATAAACAAACGCTACATAATATAAGAACTGCCTTTTTTCTTTCCGGTGGATATTTTAGGACACCATTTTTCCACCACGCCAGCATAATCTTGACAATAAATCGTATTGTCTTGCGGCGCAATGTATAAATAATATTTTGTTCCGGCCGGCAAACGGTTCGCTAAAGCAATAAATTTGCCCAATTGCGGCGTTACCTCAGCCGTGCCTTGCGTACCTGTAGGCGCATAATT
>CALUXG010000006.1 GCA_944324685.1 uncultured Elusimicrobiales bacterium | reverse complement strand
CTAAAGCAATAAATTTGCCCAATTGCGGCGTTACCTCAGCCGTGCCTTGCGTACCTGTAGGCGCATAATTAAAATCTTTTGTCTGCAAACGAATGAGGCCGGCGAAATCCACCTTTTCCCCGGGCAGTTCTATGTCCAAATCCGCATAATCGCTGGTATAAACGCCATTGGCCAAACGATATCGTTCATTGGCCTGCGCTATGCTGCGGAGCATCAGCATAGCTTCCGAAGCGCGCGCTTTTTCCACCGCACGCTCATATTGCGGCAAGGCAATGGCCGCCAATATACCGATAATCAGCACCACGACCAAGAGTTCAATCAGCGTAAAGCCGGCCCGTTTGATAGAAAAAGGTTGAGATTCTGAGTTAAAACTCCTCAGAATGACGTTATTTATAGTGTCATCATTTATATTCTCGTTATTTATATTAGCGTCATGCCGAGACGTCTTTACTCGGCATCCTAACCACTTTAGATTCCCAAAAGGTTGAGATTCTGAGTTACAGCTTCTCAGAATGACTTTATTTGTATTGTTGCCATTTATATTGTCGTCATGCCAAGACGTCTTTACTCGGCATCCCCGTATATTGTCGTCATGCCGAGACGTCTTTACTCGGCATCCCAACTGCTTTATATTCCCAAAAGGCTGAGATTCTGAGTTACAACTTCTCAGAATGACGTTATCAATAAAACCGCCTAAAATGCCTTTAGACTTGTTTTTTCCCTTCAGATACGTTTTTTGATAAATTTTGTTCATAAACAAAATTTAAAAAAAAAAAAAAACAAATCAAGCCACTTAAAAACCTCCTCACAAACTTTAACAAAAAGCACACAAAAAAGCGAAATTTTTATATAATATATGTACTGATTTTTTGCTGGCAACAGAAGGTGGTGAAGAAATTAATGGTTTTTGTGAAAGTAAGAGACGCCGAACATCTGGAAGAAGCGCTCAAACGTTTCAAACGCGAATGCGAAAAGAACGGTATTCTCAAGGAAATCAAACGCCGCGAGACCTACATGCCGCCCAGCGTAAAACGCAAAATCAAATCGCAGGAAGCGCAAAGACGCGCCCGCCGCACCAAACGCCGGCGCTATTAATATAAGCAGTTTTCAAGGCAATAGTCCAAGGGAAACCGAGGGCTATTGCTTTCTTTGCCTTATGCGCGCGGGCGTAGGCGCGCGTACGATATTACGACGATAAAACGATATGCATATGCAGGAAAATCTGGCCGAAAAAATTAAACAGCGTCTAGACATTGTGGAATTCGTGCGCCAGTATGTCCCGCATTTAAAAAAAGCAGGCAAAACATGGAAAGCCTGCTGTCCGTTCCATAAAGAAAAAACCCCCTCTTTTACCGTCAGCAGTGAAAAAGGCCTTTATTATTGTTTCGGCTGTCAGGAAGGCGGAGACATTTTTGATTTTCTGATGAAAATAGAGAATCTTTCTTTCAATGAAGCCGTGCGCAAACTGGCGGACTTGGCCGGTGTAGAATACAAACCGCAGGGAGGGTTTTCTTTGGCCGAACAGCAGCGCATTGCCATGCGCAAAACGTTGGATTGGGCCAAAAGTTTTTACCACAAAAATCTAATGTCCTCCGGCGGAGAATTTGCGCGAAATTACGTCAAAAGCCGCGGACTGACTAAAGAAACCGTGCAAAAATTTGAGCTCGGCTTTGCCAAAAACGACGCTGTCGGCCTCTGTAACGTCGCTCAGACAGCCGGATATACCGCCAGACAATTAAAAGAAGCGGGCTTGTGCGTACAAACGGCATATGGCGCGCGGGATTATTTTCGAGGCCGGCTGATATTCCCTATTATCAACCAACGCGGGGAAAGCGTAGGTTTCGGCGGACGCATTTTAGGAGACGGAGAACCTAAATATCTAAATTCGCCGGAAACGCTGCTTTTTAACAAAAGCCACATTCTATACGGCTTAAATTTTGCGGGTCCGACCATACGCAAGGCAGAACGGGCCGTATTGTTGGAGGGCTATATGGACGTCATCGCCTGCCATCAGGCCGGATTTGAAAATACGGTCGCCCCGCTGGGGACCAGCCTGACGGAAGAACATGCAAAACTGCTTAAACGTTACTCAGACAATGTGGTTGTGTTGTTTGATCCCGACGCGGCAGGCATTAAAGCAGCTTTGCGCGGCGCGCTGATACTTATTGAACAGGGGCTGTTTGTCAAAGTGGCATCTCTCTCTGAAGGTTTGGATCCGGACGAATATATTGCCAAATACGGAAAAGAAAAATTTGAAGAAGTGTTGGACTCCGCCCAAGATTTAATTGCGTTCCACACGCGGCTGCAGCTGGATTTATATCCAAAGCCCCTGCAGCCGCAGGCTAAAACCGCCATAGTCAATGAATTGACGGAAACATTGCTCAAACAACCCGATCCCATCGTACGCAGAGAATGGGCCAAATACGTGGCTGAACAAACGGGAGTAGACGAAGAACTGGTATTGGAGCGTCTGCGCAATAAACAATACGCCACCATGCGCTTTCAGCAGCGTTTTCACAAGGACGGCTCCACACAGCCAAAACATCCGGAGCAACATTTCCATGCGGCGGAAGAAAATTTAGTCGGCTGGCTGTTGCGCTTTCCGCAATATGCCGAAAGCTGCCAAGAACTGGCCGCACAATTTGACAGCCGCGCCTTGGGGCAGCTGTTACAGGCCCTGTGCCGCGCCGCACAAGAGAACCCTGCCCCTCAAGGTTTTATAGACCGCGTATGCGTTTTAGCGCCGGAACAGCACAAGTTGGCCGTACGCCTGTGTATGCAAGATTTACCCGGCGAGTTTCAACCTGAAAGAGACATTGCCGCATGCAGAAAAACCGTGGAAAAAGAAGCATTGCAGCGCCGGCTGAACGCCATACGTCAGCAAATCAAAACGGCCGGAGCGGGGCAAGTGCCGCCAGAGCTTTTACAACAGATGACGCAGTTACAAAATAAATTAAAAAATTAGCGGAAAAGAGGTACAAAACAAATGGCAAATTCGGGAAATAAAGTAGTAAAAGAGTTGATAGACGCCAGCAAAGAAAGCGGAATGTTGTCTTTAGACGAAATCAACCGCTCTCTTAACGCCAACTCCATGAGCGCCGAAGACATAGATGGGCTGATGGGTACGCTGGAAGATATGGGGATACAGGTGGTGGATGACAAAAAAATCAAAGCCGCCTCTTTGGCCGACAAAGAAGCCTATACCGATGAATGGTCTGCCTCCAATCCCGACATTTCCAACTCCATCCGCATGTACCTGTCCGAAATGGGAAAAGTGCCTCTTTTAACCCGTGATGAGGAAATCACGCTAGCGCGCAATATACGAGAACGCGAAAAAGAATTGCGCAAACTCGTGCTGGAATCCCCCATTACCATGCGCGAAATTTGTAACTGGGAAGAATTGGTGGATCAAGAAGAAATGACCACCAAAGAGCTCATGCCCCGCGGCAAACGCACCACGCGTGAGTTAAACAATATGCGCAAAAAGCTTAAAGAAGCGGCCCAATTTATCGGTAAACGGGAACAGGAAATCACCAAACTCATGAAAGAATTGCGCGACAATAAACTGACCGACAAAAGACGCAACCGCTGCATTGAAATGCTGGAAGAAAAACAAAAAGAAGTGGTGGCGCGCATTATCAAGCTGAACTTAAACCAAAATAAAATTAAACGTTTGACCAATAAAATCAAAAATTTGGCCGACCGCTTGAACGAAACCCGCGGCGACATGACTCGTTTTGACGAATATTTTGGCCCCTATCATGAAGTTAAAAAATTGGTCAATGCGTTTAAGAATAAAAAAATAACGGAAAAAGAATTTAAGAAAAAAACCAAATTTCCGCTGGAAGAGTTGGAAAAAGCATTGGAAAACATAGAATCCGTACGTGCACGCCACAGCCGCATGGTGGAAGCGCTGCCCATGACGGAAAAAGAATTTTTATCTTTTAACGACCGAATCGTGTTTTTTGAAGACATGATCCTACAGGATAAGTTGAAACTGATTAAAGCCAACCTGCGCTTGGTGGTTTCCATTGCCAAAAAACACGTCAATTCCAATTTGGAACTCTCCGATCTTATTCAGGAGGGAGGATTAGGCCTGATGAAAGCCGTGGAAAAATTTGAATACAAACGCGGTTTTAAGTTTTCCACCTATGCCACATGGTGGATACGCCAAAGCATCAACCGCGCCATAGCCGATCAAGCCAATACCATACGCATACCGGTACACATGAAAGAGCTGGTGTCAAAACTGACCAAAGTAACCAATAAATTCCGCCAAGAACACGGCCGAGAACCGACGTTAGAAGATTATTCCCGCACTTTGCGCCTGTCTGTGGAAAAAGTAAAAAGCGTGCTGAAAATTATGCAGGACCCCATTTCTTTATCCACGCCCATAGGGGAAGACGAAGATTCCAATTTGGAAGATTTTATTGAAGATAAGAACGGTCCCAATCCGACTACGTCGGCCGTGGATTTCCTGCGCAAACAGGAAGTGGCCGACGTTTTGGCAACCCTCACGGACAGAGAGGCCAAAATCATCCGACTGCGCTTTGGTATAGATTCCGGCTACCCCCGCACGCTGGAAGAAGTGGGCAAAATGTTTAACGTTACGCGCGAGCGCGTACGGCAAATTGAAGCCAAAGCCATACGCAAGCTGCGCCACCCCACCCGCACAAAAATGCTGCGGGATTATCAGGAATAAAAACCGCGCCTCAAACCCGCTTAAAGTCATAAAAAGGCCCCGTTCAAACGGGGCCTTTTTCACTATTCCATTAATGTTGCTTCAAATACCATTCGCTTAATTCTTCCAGTTTGCGCTGCCATTTTTGTTGTTGCATGCTTTGGCTCAGCGCCTGCTCCAGCGCTTGTTCTTTTTTACTTCCAGAACTGGCGGCGCGGACTTCGTCTGCTACATATATACTGTGTTTGCTTACTTGTCCTTTTGCATTAAAATGTATTTGCAGACTGACGGAGGCCATTTCTTCGCCGAACTGCGTTTCATAAGCAGCCCATCCTTTGGGTTGCTGCCATTTAGCACGCGACATAATCACCACGGAAAACTCTCCGTCTTCTCCAAAAAATACCGTGCGCTGCATGACTTGGCCGTTGCCCGCGCGAACGGGTTTCGTTTCCTCGCTTTGCACCAGCCTGCCGTCGCGAAGCACAAGGCGCATACGCTTGTCATACGTGTAGGAGTAAAATATATCCTCCCCTTGGGAGCCTTGCGCCCGCACGGGGCGGCCCGCCGCGTCCCGTTCCAGCACGCGTTCAGGTCCCTCATCAAAAGGAGACAAACCGTTTTTCAAATCCAGAGTCAATTTTTGTTCCTGTACTTTCTTTCCGTCGCGAAAAGTTTCCAACATCCAGTCCAACTCGCTGGAGAAAGAAATGGCATACGGGCCTCTGCCCGCCGGCATCGCATTGATATAATACTGGTCGGAACCTTTACACAAACTGCGCCAGCCACGCTCACCGCCGCGGCGTACGCGCCGCGTCAAATCAATCAGGTTTACTATTCCGTCTGCCTCATCGCAAGAAATGACAGGATACTGTTTCATAATTCCGTCAGCCTGCGGCTTGCTGTGATAAACGGCGTGTGTCCCTTCGTCCCGCCAGAAATCATATTGGTCGCTCAATCCCAAAGAATGGCCGATTTCATGCAGCTGTACAATTTCAGCGTCCATCCCCATTATGCGGTTACCCGCCGTATCCATCAGACGCACAATACGGGGTGCGCCGCCGTCCTCGTCATTTCTCTCATACCAACCGGCCGCACCGGTGCCGGCCAGTTGGCTTCGTGATGCAATACAGAAATCTAAATCCCGCGGCTGGTCCACCCCCACAAATTGCACACGGATTCCCCTGTCTAATATTTTCAGAATATCCGCAAATTCCGCCTCCCGTCCGGTCTGGCGAATGATTTTGGCCGGCTCGGCAAACCAGCGGGCATAACTGTCGGCAATGGATTTTTGCGCCGCCGCGCGTTGTTTTTCATTTCCGTTCGGAAAATCCAAATATATACGCACGGTCTGCCCGTCCAAAATCCGCGGCAGCAAATATTTTTCCCCCGGGCGGCTGGATGGAGAGGAAGGGTCCCACGTGTGTGTATAATCAGTCGGCACACCCCACGGCGCCGCTATGGCAAAAACGGGCAAAAACAACAACATTAAAGAGAATACGCGTTTCATAGAAACCGCCCCCTTTTCAAATTTTAAAAGCATATATTACCTTATTATAAGTATAGTAGAAAATCGTCTAAAAACAAGGGTAAAAGCCTTTATTTGTTTTTCTTTTCCAGTTCTTGCTCAAAAATACCGCGCAAAAATTCTTCCACCAGCGGTTTGGCGCCCAATCCCGCCGCAATAGCAAAAGCCAAGCCCAACGAAGCCAGAATCACCACCGCCACATTTCCTACCAGCTGGTTGGCAAAACCCAAATTCTCTACGGCGATCAATGCGCAGAAAAACACCACAAACACATATACCGCACGGGAAAGGAGCAGGCCTCCTTTTAAGTTGTTGGCTTTGGCGGAATTTTCAATAATATTTCCCAGCAGTTTTCCCAGCAGCAGGCCCGCGAACAAAATCAGGACCGATACGAACAATGTAGGAATAAATTCCAAGAAACGCGTAAACAAGTCGCGTATAATGGTCAGATGCAATACATCCGCCGCCAGCACCACCGCATAGAAAATAACGGCCCACGCCAATACGAAAGAAATAATATAGGTAGGAGATTTGCCCAAACCAAAACGCACGCACAATTCATTGATACCCAGCTTGGACGTTTTATCGTCAAAAGATATTTTATTTAACAGTTTTTTGGCATAAGATCCCACAAAACGGGACAAATACAGTCCTACTACCAAAATCAAAACGGCAATGAGCAATGCGCCCAAAACGCGGGCCGACTGCTCGGCCAAGGTTAAAAAATGTTCGCTTACACGCGATGAAACCAGTTCCAAATCCATAGACCCTCCTTTTTTTCATTGTAGCAAAAATTAAATTGCTAAAATAGACGTATGAGCTCCGTACAGTATCTAAAAGGCATAGGACCAGCCAAAGCCAAATTATTTGAACGCTTGGGGATTTTCTCTGTAGCGGACTTGCTGCATTATTACCCGCGCGCATATCAAGACCGCCGCGAGCATACCCCTCTTGCCGGAATGAATCCTCCTTCACTGACGGTATTCAAAGGACGCGTACTGCGCGCACAAACTATCCCCGCACGTTCCGTGCTGATTTTTAAGGCTTTTTTAGCTGATGAACAAAACCGGCAAATTGAATGCACATGGTTCAAGAGAAAAAGTTTTCGTCCGTTCCGTTTTGATCCGTTTGCCCAGCTTAAAAAAGATTTTAAGATACATGCCGAAATTTGGGTCATCGGCCGGAAAGAAAACAGAAATAATTTTTTTGACGATAAAATTACCGTAGAAGAATATTATCCTGTTTCGGATCCGGCCACTCTGTGGCAGGCGGGGCGCATTACGCCCATATACGGGCTGACCGAGGGCCTGAGCAACAAACAAATGCGCCAGTATATGCATGAGGCGCTTTCATCGGCCGAAGCGGCAAACGAAACGGACATTTTGCCTTCTTCTTTAACCGAAAAACGCCGTTTTTTGGCCGGCACGCAGGCACTGAGAGCCATTCATTTTCCCAACAGCGTTGCCGAATTGGAAAACGCGCGGGCGCGGCTGGCCTATGAAGAATTTTTGCTTTTGGCCACGGCATGGGGCATTAAACGCACACAAAAAAATATTGTTTCCAAAGACTACACCTATCAAATCAGCAGGCGATTGCTTTCTCCTTTCCGGAAAAATTTAGGATTTGATTTTACAAACAGCCAGAAAAAAGTCATTAATGAAATTTTTGCAGACCTACAGGCTGCGCGCCCCATGAACCGGCTTCTGCAGGGAGATGTGGGCTCCGGCAAAACGCTGGTGGCGCTGTCGGCCATGTTGTTGGCGGCGGAAAACGGATATCAAAGCGCGCTCATGGCTCCTACGGAGATTCTGGCGGAACAGCATTATCTGACTTTTCAGAAAATACTGAAAAAACTCAAAGTACCCGTGGCCGTACTGACGTCCAGCACCAAAACACAGGAACGGAAAAAAATATTGACCGCGTTGACAGATGGATCTTTGACCGTGGTGGTGGGGACACACGCGCTGCTGCAGGACGACGTGTATTTTCATAATTTAAAGCTTGCCGTTATAGATGAACAGCACCGCTTCGGCGTACGCCAGAGAGGCAAACTTAAAGAAAAAACCGACCGGCTGGACCTGTTGACCATGACCGCCACCCCCATTCCCCGCACGCTGGCTTTGGCTTTATATGGTGATTTAGCCGTCTCTACGCTGACGGAGCTTCCCCCCGGCCGCCGGCCCATAGCCACCCAAACAGCTGACGAACACCTTGCCAACCATATCATTTCCGAGGAAGTGGAAAAAGGGCGTCAAGCGTATATTGTATATCCCTTAATAGAAGAAAGCGAAAACATTTCCGCCAAAGCCGTCAGCGAAGAATTCAAAAAACTTCAACATGTTTTCCCTCATTATAAATTAGCCATGCTGCACGGGCAAATGAGTCGTACGGAAAAAGAACGCGTCATGCAGGATTTTGCCGCGCACAAAACAGACATTTTGGTCGCTACGCCCGTCATTGAAGTGGGAATAGACGTACCCAATGCCACCGTCATGGTCATACAAAACGCCGAACGGTTCGGACTGGCCAGCCTGCATCAGCTGCGCGGACGCGTAGGCCGCGGCAGTCACGACAGTCGCTGCATTCTGGTAGCGCAACATCAGGGCACCGTAGCGCGTGAACGCTTAAAAATCATTTGTGAAACGGGAGACGGTTTCAAAATTGGAGAAAGAGATATGCAGCTTCGCGGCCCGGGGGAAATTTTAGGCACGCGCCAAAGCGGAGAATGGGAATTTAAGGCGGGAGATTTGTTTAAGGACCGCAATATTTTACAATGGGCTATAGAAGACAGAGACGAATTGCTGCAGCAGGATCCCTTGCTTAAAAAACCCGAAAACGCCGCTTTCAAAGAGCGTCTGTTGGAGTTATACCGAAAAAACTGGCACTTGGTGGATTTGAGCTGACCCCAAAACACCGCCCAAACCCATCACTTCCGTCAATCTATTTGACAATTCCCGTCCGGCATACTTTCCACCCCGCAGACCAACATACAAATACGTTGGCCGGCCTCATCATCGGCATGACAGCTGCGTACGGCGCCGGCGCCGGAACCGTCCATATCAGAAAGACGTATCTCATAGGACAAGTCCTTCTCGTTGCGCAAGGCGGAAATGCTGCAGCGACCGTATTCACAGTCCGAAATGTCATAATCAAAAGATTTCCCCGTGCCATAACTGTAAGAAGCGCTGCGGGCTTTGGCCGGAGGAGTTAGCGGAATTTGCAGCATTAAATTGGAAAAGTCCGAAGTAAACTGTCCCGTTTGCAAATAGTACAATTTTTCCGCCGTGGAAATATTGCCTATCATGGTGATGGCTTCCGACACGCGGCTGCTTTCCAACGCACGTTGGTATTGCGGCAAACCGATGGCGGCCAATATGCCTACAATCAGCACAACCGCTATAAGTTCTATTAAAGTAAAAGCCTTATCGTTTGCAAACATTTGAAAAAAGAGTTTATTTGTCCGCATATATTCCCCATATGCTAATAGTGTAGCAAAGTAAACAAAATTTGCAACTGTTTTTGCAAACCGCGTTTGCAATCCATAAAAAGCCCCACCGAAACGGGCGGGGCAATCATTTATTTTTTCTCTTCCAAACGAGGAAAAAGCGGAGGATATTTTTGTATCGGTCCGGCGGACAAACGCCTCTGCATTTCCTGCGCCACGGAAGGCATAAACGGCGCCAGCCATTGGGCTATATAACGCAAACCGCCCACCAATTCCAGAAGCACCGCGCAAGCGGCGTCTTTATCGGTTTTAGCCAGTTCCCACGGTTTCTTTTCATCCACCAATTTATTCAAATCGCCGGCAAAAGCATAAACGCTTTCCAGCACTTTGTCAAAAGCCAAGTCCTGATAATAGGCATCCAAAGTTTTTTCTATTTCCAAAGCGCGGGCATGCGTCGGCGTATTCTCTCCCGCCGTCTCCGGCAGCTGCGCCATGTTTTTGGCCGCCATATTCAGCGTGCGGGAAAGCAGGTTGCCTATATTGTTGGCCAAATCGGAATTGTAACGGTTTTTGAAACTGGTTATGGAAAAATCTCCGTCCTGTCCAAAAGGAACTTCACGGAACAAAAAAGCGCGTACGGGATCGGTGCCGTATTGATGTGCCAGTTCCACGGGATTAATCACATTGCCTAAGGATTTGGACATTTTCTCTCCGTCCACCGTCCACCAGCCGTGCGCAAAAACTTTTTTGGGCAGCGGCAGTCCCAGCGCCATCAGCATGGCGGGCCAAATCACGGCATGGAAACGAAAGATTTCTTTTCCCACCAAGTGTAAATCCGCCGGCCAAAAATCTTCAAACTTTTCCGCCCCTAATTTTTCCAAATGCCGTGCGTGTTCCGTTTTATCTTCGCATAGAACGGTACCCGCGCCGGTGGCGGAAATATAGTTAATCAAAGCATCAAACCAAACATACACCGTATGGGCGGGATTGGATAAAACCGGCACGCCCCATTTTACTTTCGTGCGCGAAACGGACAAATCCCGCAAGCCGCCTTTGACGAAGTTAATAATTTCATTGGCGCGGAAACGAGGGCTTAAAAAGTCCGGATGTTCGGCATAAAACTTCAGCAAAGCGTCTTGATATTTGGACAATTTGAAAAAATATGTTTCTTCATGTACCTGCGTCAGCGGACGTTTATGAACGGGACACAGCCCCCCTTCCAGCATTTCGCTTTCATCATAATACTGCTCGCAGGACAAACAGTACTGGCCGGAATAAGACCCTTTATAAATATCTCCCTGTTTAAGCAGTTTTTCAAATACGGCCTGCACGACATGTTCATGCATGGAATCGGTAGTGCGGATAAAATCATCATAGGAAATATTTAATTCTTTCCACATGGCACGGTATTGAGCCGACACGTCATCGGTCCATTCTTTAGGGCTGACGCCCTTGGCAGCGGCGGACTTTTCAATATTGGCGCCATGTTCATCCGTACCCGTCAAAAAATGCACATCTGTGCCCTGCTGGCGTTTGTAACGTGCCAGAATATCCAAGGCAATGGTCGTATATGCGTGGCCGATGTGCGGAACGGAATTTACATAATAAATAGGGGTGGTGATAAAAAATTTTTTGCTCATATTGTCTCCGTTAAATCTGTATACGCCGCATGTCCAGTCCCATCAGGGCGGTTTCTACCGTCAGCGCGGGCGGCACGTTTCGCGCTACGGCAATTTTATAGTTTTCCAATTTTTTCAATTCTTCCTGCAAAGTGCGGCGCACCGTTTCATCGCCCGCCGTCAGCCATGCGCGGTGTACGGCCAGCGTAATCACGTCCAGCACCGCCTGCGCGCTTTGGCGCGCCGACGCCACGGAACGCGGCAAGGCCGCCGCACAAGCCGCCGGCCACGCAGGACCTTGCGGAGCCGATTGTAAAATTTCCAACGCCTGCGCTGCCCGCCGTGCGCGCGTCAAGGAGCCTTGGGCGTATTTGGCAGCCGAAGCAGGGTCTTCCACTGCGCAATCCGTCTGCCGCAAAAGTTGCTCCACCGTGTCATCAGGCAGCGGCGCAAACTGCACCGCTTGGCAGCGGGACAAAATCGTTTTCAGCAAAGCGGCTTTTTTATCCGTCAATAAAATCCAAACGGTTTTTTGGGGCGGTTCCTCAATAAACTTAAGCAAAGCGTTAGCCGCTTCCGCCTGCATGCTCTGCGCCTCATCTACTATAAAAATTTTCCATCCTCCAACGGCGCTTTTCTGTTGGCTTTTGGCCGTAATATCGCGTATCGTATCCACTTTGATTCGCTGTTGTTTGGCCAATTCTTTTTCCAATTCTTCTTCGTATTTTTTGTCGTTGGGTTCTGTTTTCAGCTCTAAACGAGCCTGATACAAAAAATCCGCCACCAATACATCGGGATACGCCCCCGCGGCTATAGCGCGGCAATGGGCGCATACACCGCAAGCGTCGCCTGCGGCCCGCGCCTGAGGGTCAAGGCAATTGAGCGCCTTGGCAAACTCCAATGCGGCTTTTTTTTTGCCCACGCCCGAAGGGCCGCAGAACAAAAGTGCGCCCGGCACGCGGCCACGCAGGCTTTTTTGCAAATGGGCCGTTGCGGCCGATTGATTTAAGACTTCGCTGAAGGGCATAAATCCAAAATATGATATTGTTTGACTAATTCCACTACGCGCGCACGAATGGCGTCCACGTCCGCATCGGCATCTATTAAATAGGCATTCTTAGTGCGTTCTACCAAATTTTTATATCCCTGCCGCATATTTTGGCGGAATTCACGGTCTTCACGTTCCAAACGATCGGAAAACAAATATTCGCCGCGGGATGAAAAATACTTATCGGACATCAAAAATACCAGCGTCAAATCCGGCTCCAGACCCGTCGTGGCTATGCGGTTAACCGTTTCTATCAATTTTAAGTCCAGTCCGCGCGCATACCCCTGATAAGCGCAAGTGGACATGGTATAGCGCTCACACAGGACCACCTTGCCTTGCTGCAAAGCGGGAATGATTTTTTCCTGCGTATGCTGGGCGCGGCTGGCTTCATAAAGCAGTAGTTCCGCCACCGGCCGCACATCAAGCCCCGGCTCCAAGACTATTTGACGTATGCGTTCGGCGGTCGGCGTACCGCCGGGTTCGCGCGTCAGCACCACATCACAGCCGTGTTCAAGCAAATAATTGTAAAGCAGTTTGGCTTGGGTAGACTTTCCGCAGCGGTCCGGCCCTTCCAGCACAATAAATTTTCCTTTCATGCTAAGCAATCCCTTCCTGAGAAGTAACGATATGCAGTTCCGGTGCGTCGGGGCAGGTCCAGCAGCTGGCGCGCGCCGCGTTCAAAAACGCCGGCATTTTGCCTTGCGCCGCCACAATCATATCCACCACTTCGCGGTAAGCGCCCTCACCGCCTTTTCTTTGAGTAATGAAATGGGCCGCTTTTTTCACCTCGTCTACGGCATTGGGAACCGTGGCCGCCAACCCCACCTGTTCCAAAAGCGGCAAATCCGTCAAATCGTCTCCGACAAAAGCCACTTCGTCGGCGGACAGATTTTCTCGTTTTAACACGTCTTGCAAGGGACCGAGTTTTGTTAAAAATCCCTGATAGAAATAGTTCATGCCCAAGTTGCGCGCGCGGGCCAAAGTCGTCCCATGGCGCCGGCCCGTAATCACGCCGCTTTTTATGCCGGCCGAACGCAACAGCCGAACGGCTATGCCGTCCAAAGCGTTAAACGATTTGATTTCTTCCACTTGTCCCTGCGGAGTAAGAAAGAAATTCAGCTTTCCGTCCGTCCAGATGCCATCTACGTCATTTAAAAGGATTTTGATCTTGCGCGCCCGCGCCAGCAGCTCTTCATTCATATACAGTTATTATAGCAAAAAGCCCCGCCGCGGGGCGGGGCCGGAACAAACGACACTTCTTTAATCCAAGTAGTAAACTTTCCCGCCATAAGGTCCTTCGCCGCCGTATACCCCTCCCATAGACAGGCAAATTTTTTCAGCCCTTTTTTCATTAGGTCCGTGGCTGCGGCACTGGCGTTTATGCGGATTGGAGGAAGTGCTTAACAAAATGACATACAGCACTTCAGCATCTATGTATTTGCCATAAACGTATTTGCCTGTGTTTATCTTATTGTCTGAGCTCAAATAATATTTATACCCTTTGCTCCAGAGGCCCCCAGTATCGGAAGTAGTATACGGAAAAGAAATATCCAGCAAACTGAAATCATCCGTATAGGTCCCATTGGCCATATAATAGCGTTCCTCTGCCTGAGCCAAAGCGGTAACCAGCGTAATCATTTCCGTATAACGGGCTTTATCCACCGCCGTTTGGTACTGCGGCAGCGCAATAGCCGCCAATATGCCGATAATAAGAACAACGACCAACAGTTCAATCAGCGTAAAGCCGGCCCGTTTGGCAAAATAAGGTTGAGATCCTGAGTTACAGCTCCTCAGGATGACATTATTTATAGTATCGTCATGCCGAGAGGTCTTTACTCTGCATCCCTGCATATTAGCGTCATTTATAGTATCGTCATGCCGAGAGGTCTTTACTCGGCATCCCAACCACTTTATATGCTCCAAAGGCTGAGATCCTGAGTTAAAACTCCCCAGAATGGCCTTGTAAATAAAGCCGTCTAAAAAGCTTTTGGCGGAGTTTTCTATCCGCCAGATACATTTTTGATAAATTTTGCGCATACGCAAAATTTATCAAAAAAAAAAAACAATTCAAGCCTTTTTATACACGCCGCGCCGGACGTTTTTAGTTTTTATATAATATGGAGTATATTGAGTAAGGGGTTTTTTCATGCCTAAACGATTTACCGAAAATGCACAAAAAATTATTCTCATCGCACAGGAAGAAGCCAAACGCTTAAACCACGACTATGTGGGAACGGAACATATTTTGCTGGGGCTGACCTCCTTGGACGGAACCGTGTCCAATAAAATTTTGTCATCTCTGGGAATCACGTTTCGCAAAGTCCGTTTGGAAATAGAAAAAATGGTAGGCGTCGGAGACGCCATCATGCTGATGGGCGAAATTCCTTTTACGCCGCGCGCCAAAAAAGTACTGGAATACGCGGTGGAAGAATCCCAATCGCTGGGGATGGAACATATCGGCACGGAACATATTTTACTCGGCTTGCTGCGAGAAGAAGAAGGGCTGGCCGGCACTATTTTGCAAAACTTAGGCGTTACACTGGACGCCGTGCGTGAAAGCACACTGGGTTTTTTGGAAGGGACGCAAGGCGAACCTGCAGAAGAAACATTTTCTTCCCCCCGTTTTGAACCGGCGCAGCAGACGGAGGAGGAATCGCTGCAGCGTCCGGCGCAGCGGACACATCCGGCACGCAACACACAAAAAAGCAAAACGCCCACGCTGGACGAATATACGCGGGACTTGACGGCGCTGGCCGCCAACAATGCCCTTGATCCCGTTATCGGGCGCGAAGAGGAAATTGAAAGGTTAGTGCAAATTTTGGCACGCCGCACAAAAAACAATCCCGTGCTGATAGGGGATCCCGGCGTAGGCAAAACTGCCATTGTAGAGGGATTGGCCCAGAAAATGGCAAAAGACGATATTTCCGACGTACTGGCCGGCAAACGCCTGCTGGCTTTGGATTTGGCTTCCGTTGTGGCTGGTACAAAATACCGCGGTGAATTTGAGCAACGCCTCAAAAACATTATTGATGAAGCCGCCGCGGACAAAAACAGTATCATTTTTATTGACGAACTGCATACGCTGATAGGGGCAGGAGCGGCAGAGGGATCTATAGACGCCTCCAATATGTTAAAACCCGCTTTGGCCCGCGGAGAGATACAGTGCGTCGGCGCCACCACCTTTGACGAATACCGCAAATACATTGAAGCGGACAGCGCCTTTGAACGCCGCTTCCAGCCCGTTACGGTTGATCCGCCGGACGTAGAAGAAACCGTTACCATTCTGACGGGCATACGTCCTAAATACGAAGAGCATCACCACGTGCGCTACAGCGACGGAGCCGTCCGTGCCGCAGCCGTCATATCGGACAGGTATATCACGGACAGAGCTTTGCCGGACAAGGCCATTGATCTTTTTGACGAAGCCGGCGCACGGGCGCGACTCAAAAACGCTTCCCTGCCGCCGGAAATACGCGAACAACAGCAAAAATACCATGCGGCCGCGGCCGAAAAAGATGCCGCCATTCGCAACAAAGAATTTGAAAAAGCCGCCCAAGCAAAAACCAAAGAAGACAAACTGAAAAAACGCGTAGACGAACTGAAAGCCAAATGGCAGGCGGAACGCGAGGCCAACACGGTGGAAGTAACCGAAGAAGATATTGCTTTGGTGGCCAGTAAATGGACGGGCATTCCCGTTACGCGCCTGACGCAAAGCGAAACAGACAAAATTCTGCATATGGAAGAACACCTGCATGAGCGCATTATCGGCCAAGAAGACGCCGTCCGCGCCGTGTCGCAAGCCATACGCCGCAATCGTACGGGTTTGGGAAATCCGCACCGGCCCATAGGCGGTTTTTTATTCTTAGGTCCCACGGGCGTAGGAAAAACGGAATTGGCAAAAAGCTTGGCTACTTTCTTGTTCGGAGATGAAGAAGCCATGGTGCGCATAGACATGTCCGAATATATGGAAAAATTCGCCGTCTCCCGCCTCATAGGCGCGCCCCCGGGTTATGTGGGCTATGAAGAAGGCGGTCAACTGACCGAGGCCGTCCGCCGCCGCCCTTACAGCGTAGTGGTGTTGGACGAACTGGAAAAAGCCCATCCGGACATTTACAATATTTTGCTGCAGGTGCTGGACGAAGGAGCGCTGACGGACAATTTGGGGCACCGCGTCAGTTTCAAAAACTGCGTCATTATTATGACTTCCAACGTCGGAGCGCGGGAAATTACCAACAAAGGCTCCGGTTTGGGTTTTACCGCTTCAGCCACGCAAGAACAGCAATACGATGAAATGCGCAAGTCCGTTATGGACGAGGTCAAAAAGACTTTCAATCCTGAGTTCATCAACCGCATTGACGAAATTGTAGTATTCCATGCGCTGACCAAAGAGAACATAGGAGCCATTTTGGATTTGCAGCTTAAAAAAGTTTCCGCCAAGCTGGCGGAACGTCAGCTGGAATTGGAATTGACGGCGCAAGCCAAAGAGTTCCTTATTGAACAGGGATTTGACGAAAAATACGGCGCACGCCCGTTGCTGCGCACGCTGCAGCGACGGTTGGAAGACCCTTTGGCCGAGAATATATTGGTCAACCAATATCCCGCGGGTACGAAAATTATTGTAAACTTAGATAAAGAAACCCAAAAACTCGGTTTTTCAAGCGCGACGGCTTCCCAGCCGGTGGCCGCTTAACCGTTTTGATCGGAGGATACATGGACGCAAACAAACAAAAAGCATTGGAGCTGGCTTTGGGACAAATTGAAAAAGCTTTCGGCAAAGAAGCCATCACCACATTGGGCAGCGCCAATGTCAAAAAAGTAGACGCCATTCCCACTGGCGCGCTGTCTTTGGACTTGGCTTTGGGCGTGGGAGGCATTCCGCGCGGGCGCGTGATTGAAATTTACGGCCCAGAAGCCGGCGGCAAAACGACGCTTTCTCTGCATGTGGCCGCACAGGCACAGAAAAACGGCGGCGTGGTGGCGTTTATTGACGCAGAACACGCACTGGACCCTGTTTATGCCTCTTCCATAGGCGTAAATGTGGATGAACTTCTCATTTCTCAGCCGGATTCCGGAGAACAAGCCTTGGAAATAGCCGAAAAACTGGTGCGTTCCGGCGCAGTGGATTTGATTATTATAGACTCGGTGGCCGCCTTGGTGCCAAAAGCCGAAATTGAAGGAGAAATGGGCGATGCACACGTCGGACTGCAGGCCAGACTGATGAGCCAAGCCCTGCGCAAACTGACCAGCATTCTTAATAAAACGAAAACCAGCATTATCTTTATTAATCAGCTGCGTCAAAAAATCGGCGTTATGTTCGGCAATCCCGAAACCACCCCGGGCGGATTGGCGTTAAAATTTTATTCTTCCGTCCGCATTGACGTACGCCGCATTGAAAATCTGAAAAAAGGCGACGAGATTATCGGCACCCGCGTGCGCGCCAAAGTAACCAAAAACAAAGTCGCCCCTCCATACCGGCAGGCGGAATTTACCATGCTGCACGGGGAGGGAATCTCCCGCGAAGCCTGTCTGTTGGATAAAGGCGTGGAATCGGGTATTTTGGAAAAAAGCGGCAGTTGGTTTATTTATGGCAATGAAAAACTGGGCCAAGGCGCCGAAAATGCCCGCCAGTACTTAAAAGACAACCCCCAGCTGGCGGCTGAAATTGAAGACAAACTCTATGTCAAATACCTCGGCCATCACTACAACGGCAAGGACGCCGAAACGGATAAACCCGCAGAGGCAAAAACCGATAAAAAAACCATAAAAAAATAAGTTCGCCTCACATAAAAACGCCCCGCTTTGGCGGGGCGTTTTTATTCATTTGCCAGTTTATACCAACGCCCAGTACCATATGGATGAGTAAACCCCATGTTTTTGCATAATAGATCTATGATCTCAGCATTAGTTCCAACTATAGGGGCTGAACAGAAAAATTTATTGGAATGGGGTGAATTATAATAATACAAAACAAAAGACAAAGATCCTCTGCCATTGGACAAAAGGCAATTCATCGCTATACATTTTCCATTGGATTTATCGACGCATAATTTACAGCTAAAATCTTTATACACCCATCTGCCGTCACTATCCAGCTCCGCCCCCGCAGGAAAAGTAAAATCCAGCTCTCTTGGGTCCTCGGCATATAGGGCATTATTCATATAATAGAGCTCTTGAGAACGGTTGATTTGGCTCATTAGAGAAATTACTTTAACGGCTTTTGCTTTGGTAACCGCCGTTTGATATTGCGGCAGCGCAATGGCCGCCAATATACTGATGATAAGCACCACGACTAATAATTCAATAAGCGTAAAACCGGTATGTTTTGTGAAATAAGGTCGAGATCCTGAGTTACAACGCCTCAGGATGACAGGGTTTATATCGCCGTCATGCCGAGACGTTTTTACTCGGCATCTCAACCACTCTGCCGTGTTATAAGGATAAGATCCTGAGTTACGACGCCTCAGGATGACAGGGTTTATATCGCCGTCATACCGAGACGCTTTTACTCGGCATCCCAACCACTTTAGATTCCCAAAAGGCTGAGATTCTGCGTTAAAACTCCTCAGAATGACGTTATCAATAAAGTCATCTAAAACGTCTTTAGAGTGGCTTTTTTCTGGCAGATACATTTTTTGATAAATTTTGTCCATACGCAAAATTTATCAAAAAAAAAAAACAATGCAAGCCCTTTTAAAACTCCCTTCCGATAGAACTC
>CALUXG010000005.1 GCA_944324685.1 uncultured Elusimicrobiales bacterium | reverse complement strand
ATTTTGTCCCGCCGATGGCATACGCTCTTAAAAACCGTTAATAGTGCGTCTGTTCCAGCTTTTCATCCGGAAGCGGCTGTATGGCGTTAAGCCTCGCCCAAAACTCGTCTATGCTTTGTATGCGTTCGCGCGGATCCTCGCGCAAGGCATCCTCCAGCAGTTTATCCACTTCCGGCGGAATGCCCGAAGCCAGACGAGACGGGGGATAAACGCGTTTGGTGGCGATATCAAATCCCTTGACGCTCCAAGGCACCTGCCCGACAAGCGCCTCATATAAGCATAAAGCCAAAGAATATACGTCTGACTGCTTGCGCATAAAGCCTTTTTGCTGTTCCGGCGCCATATACGCCGGCGTACCGGCTACGGTGCGTGCGCCGGTGTTGCCGTCCATGGATTTTTTAGCCACGCCAAAATCCATGACCTTGGCCGTGCCGTCTTCTTTAATCATAATATTGCCGGGTTTTAAGTCACAGTGAATAATATCCTGCGAATGCGCATAATGCAGCCCGCGGCATACGTAATCAAAAATCCGTTTCGCTTCCGAAAACGGAATGCGTCCGTCAATATCCAGCCGTGTTTCCAATGTCTGTCCGTCCACATATTCAAACACCAAATACAGGCTGCTTTCCGATTCTATGACCGTATAAATTTCCACAATGCACGGATGGCGCAAAAGCGCCACCATGCGCGCTTCGGCCAAAAATTGTTCACGCACATAGGCGCTGCGCACCAATTCGGGACGGACGCGTTTGATGGCCACCTTCCGTTTGAGCACCTTATCATAGGCTTCATACACTTTACCCATGCCACCTTCACCGATTTGACGCAAAAACTCATATTGCTCTTTGACTTCCACCTCTTTGCGGCTGAACGCCGTTTTCGGTCCGCGGCGGAATACGTCTTCATAGCGCAGATAAATAAAAATAGCTATGGCCAACACAATAGCCACAAAATACAAAATCAGCCATTGAGGGGTCTGCTCTGCATTGCGGCGCACGGGAAGCGTTTTGCGCGAGGCGGCCGCCGGTTTGGCTTGTGTTTTCTCTTCCAATTCCTGTTTTACTTTCAGCGCCAGCTGTGATTGAGGATTCAGGCGCAAAGCTTTTTCTATATCAATGCGGCTGCGTTCAAAATCCCCCGTTTGCAGATACGCCTGTGCACGCATGATATAGGCCCGCGAATCCTGAGGCGCCACGGCGATGGCCTCCCCCGCGGAATAAATCACGTCATCATATTGGTGCAAACCGTCATAAGCAATAGCCAAGAGCAAATAAAATCTCTGATCCAAAAAATTACGCGCCGTCAATTCATTAATCCGGCGTACGGTTCCCGCAAAATCCTTATTGCGCAAACGCGTATTCAGCGCGGCGATTTCTGCATCGCGCGCTTGTTGGTCAAAAACAACGGATTGACTGCTGGGAATTTTTTTGGAAAAGCTGCCGCCCACCATCAGCGGCGCGCCGTTCTGCTCAGGCGCGGCGAACATCACCGCTCCCGCCATCAGCAACACCGCGGAAAGTGCGACTCTTTTTAACATATTCATATTTTAGCACAAACTAACCTTGATTTGTTATAACGTTTCCTCCCGCCAAAAGAAAGCGCGGCGACAAACGTTCTCTCAAATTACTATAATACTTATATGGATATGCGGCCTATAGGAGTATTTGATTCGGGTTTGGGCGGATTAACCATTTTGAAAACGCTTGGCCGCACTTTGCCCAAAGAAAAACTTATTTACTTTGGAGACACCGTCAATGTGCCTTACGGCTCCAAATCCAAAGCAGCGGTAACGCGCTTTTCGCTGGACATCGCCCGCTTTCTGCAAAAACAAGACGTCAAACTTATCGTAGCGGCATGCAATACGGCCTCCGCCTTGGCTTTGCCCGAACTGCAGAAAAAAATATCCGTACCGGTGATAGGGGTTATCTTGCCCGGCGCCATGAAAGCGGCCCAATGCACCCGAAACGGTCTAGTGGCCGTCATCGCTACGGAAGCCACGGTGCAAAGCAAAGCCTATCCCCGCGCCTTAAAACGTCTGGACAAACGCATCCGCACCGTACAAAAAGCCTGTCCCGTCTTGGTGCCGCTGATAGAAGAAGGATGGATTCACGGAAAAGCCGGCCAATATATCATTGACGATTATTTGGCAAGCGTCATAGCCAGCGGAGCCGACACGATGATTTTAGGCTGTACCCATTATCCCGTTATTAAAAGACGCATCGCCGGCCGTTTAGGCCGCAACGTACGGCTGGTAGATTCAGCGGAAGTGCTGGCCGAAGAAGTAAAAACACGCCTGACGCAGACGGATCAGCTGAATCTTACCGGACGCGGCGGTATGAAAATTTACGCCAGCGACGCGCCGGCGCGTTTCAAACGGCTGGCAAAAAATATTTTAGGACGCGAACTAAACCGCGTTTACTTAAAAAAACTCAACTGATGCCGCTTTATTCCGATCCGCGTTTATTGGCTTTAGGCGTTATACACGGCACGACGGACCGCGCCGCGGGCAATATGCGTTTGGCCGAAAATACGTACCGTCTATTCAAAGCCTTAGAAATAAACGAAACGGACATTTTACGCTTCAAACAAATACACTCTGACCGCTTAATTTGCGTATCCTCTCGTGAGGAAGCCCAACGCATACAGACGCAATGCACTTTACAGGAAGCGGATGGGTGGATTTTGCGCGGAGAAGGCTTTGGGGCCGCCATATTGACGGCCGACTGCGTGCCTCTGCTGGTGTGGGACGAAAAAGCCTCCGTCGTGGCACTGGTGCATTGCGGATGGAGAGGCATCGCCGCGCAATTGCCCGCCAAAATCGTCCAACTTTTACAAAAAAACGGAGCACAAGGAGATTTGTCTGCATGGGCGGGGCCACACATACAAAGCTGTTGTTTTGAAGTACAGCAAGACGTGGCGGAGAAATTCCCGTCTTGTCTGCTGCACAAAAACGGCAAACTATATGTGGATTTGAACAAAGAAATCACCTGTCAGCTGACCGGCGCCGGCGTCAAAACGGAAAACATTCGCCTGCCTTACCATTGCACGTGCGGAGACAAAGCCCGTTTCTTTTCATATCGGCGGGAACACACCAAAGACGCCATGCTGACCTTTGTCTATAAACCTTGATCCGGAGAAGTCTTAGCCAGCACAGCGGGCGCAAGAGATTCCTCTTCGTGCCGCGCAAAAAAAGCACGCCCTATCCACGGCAGTCCGCCTTTCTCTATACGGAAAGACATCAGACTGGCCATAATCACGCTAAAAAAGATAACCGCATACACCACGTCTTGCATGACTTGGCCGGACGGCCCCAACTGCTGCGCCGCCAAGGCGGCCAGCACGGCGCTGATAAGCCCGTTGGGGCACATGGCCAACATGACGGCACAATCGCTGCGGGAAGTATGCCGGCCGCTGCACCAATTGACGCAGGGCGCGCGCACCAAAAATTTGACCGCCACAATCAATAATCCCATCAGCATCAAAGACACGGCTCCCACATGAATGCTGATACCCATAAATACGAAAAACAGTGTCTTGAAAATAAATTCCAGTTCCTGAAAGAATCCTTTTTCTCCGCGGTTAAAAGACAAGGTCTGCAGTTTTATCTTTTTCAGCCACAGCCGTTTTATCAAACGCATATTGCCCACCATCACGCCAAATACCAAGGTGGCTATGGCGCCGTCCCCTCCTATATATTCGCTGACGCTGTATACCAGCAGCACGAAAGCAAAAGTTAGGGAAACCGCATTTTCCAACCCACGAACACGGTTTAGTATGCTCATCCAGAACAAACCCGCCAACACGCTCAGTCCCACCCCGACGCCAAAAGAACGCAAGATTTCCACTCCTACGGTATGCAGGCTCCATGTTTCTCCGTGCGCATTCACTCCCAGCAGCGCCAGCGTCAGTACAATGGAATAGACCCCCGTTACGTTGGCTTCCAAAAACAACATGGTTTTCGTTCTGTCTGCTATTTTTAGTTTATCCAAGAGCGGTGTAATAACCGCCGTGGAATTATCGGCCACTATGGCCCCCACGATGAAAGCATACATTTGCGGCACGCGCAAAAAAACCCGCACCACCCATGCAATGACCAATGTTTCCAGCACAAATCCCACCGTCGTCAGAAACAAGCCGTGGCCGGCCGCACCGCGCAAAGACAACAGGCGAAATTCCAACCCGCTGTGAAAAAGCACCACAATCAAAGCCAAAGTGGTAAAAATTTGCCCCGCCTGTCCAAACATATCCGGACGCACCAAGCCGCCCACCGGACCAAGCAGCATTCCCAGCACCATCAAAGGCAATACGTCCGGCAGACGCGTTTTTTCAAACAAAGAAGAAAAAACCCGCCCCAAGATTAAGATGATTCCAATAAATAAAATAGCGGCAGTCATATTATTTATTATATAAAATGTGTTCTATGGCACTTCATAACCGATACTTGCATATGGTTATTATATTTCGTTTAATAGGGAAATATGGAACATAAAGCTAAAATTTTATTGGCTGACGACAGCCCCGCCATTCGCGCATTGGTGTCAGAGATTTTGTCTGACGCGGGATTTAACGTTATCACGGCACAAGACGGCTTGGACGCACTGGACAAAATTTACAAGGTGAATCCAGATTTGCTTATCCTTGACTATGAAATGCCGCACAAAACGGGTTTTGAAGTCGTACAGGACGTACGCAGTCATACGGGCTATTTGAATACGCCCATTATCATTTTTACCGCCGTAACCGATAAAGGCACCAAGCTGGAAGGCTTGGGCTTGGACATTGACGATTATTTAACCAAACCCACAGACGCAGATGAAGTGGTCGCCCGCGTCAAACTGCTTCTTAAACGAAGCCGGCAAAGAATGGACTCCAATCCGTTGACCCGCCTCCCCGGCAATCCGTCCATTCAAGCGCGCATTGAACGGGAAATAGCTTCCGGCCGAAAATTCGCCGTCCTGTACTGCGACTTAAATAATTTCAAAGCTTTTAACGACCGATACGGCTTCGGGGAGGGAGACAAAGTACTGCTTTCCACTTCCCGCCTACTCGTCCAAGCCGCCCAGAAAGATCCGACTTCCTTTGTAGGACATGTGGGAGGAGACGATTTTATTATTGTCTGCGCCTTGGACAAAGCAGAACCCATCGCCCAAGAAATCGTCGCCAATATGACACGCATGGCTCCTTCTTTCTACAACGATACGGACCGCGCGCAAGGCTATATGCTGTCCACCAACCGCAAAGGCGAACAGGAAAAATATCATTTTTTGTCTATTGGCATAGGCATCGTACACAACAGCTTAAAAGCGCTGACCTCTTTTGCACAGGTCAGCAGCATAGGCAGCGAATTAAAATGTTTGGCCAAACAGCATGAAGAAAGTTACTATGCCATAGACCGTAGAAGCTGACCTGTTTTTCCCCACGAATCTCTCAACGGAGACGGCCGTCTTTTTCCGCATAAAATAAATTCTGCCAGAGTCCTAAGACCTATTTTTGAAATAAGTCTTAGGACTCTGGCACAGGCATTTGCAAGTCCCTACAATGTAAAAAGGAGATAAAAACATGCACAAAAAAATATGGATTTACATAACCATACTGATTTTACTAGGGCAGAATGCCTCCTACGCCGCCGTACCTCCTGAGAGTTGGTACCCGCCGATGCGCGCTCCGCAAGAGGACACCGTTGCTTATTTGGATCTTCTCAAAGCTGACGCGGCGGCCGATATACAGCCTCTTACGGTGGCCCAATACCGCGACCGCGCGCGCAAAGACGCCAAAAGAAAAACCGTACGTCTAGTGGCCGGCGCAATCATAGCGGCAACCGTATTCTATTACAATTATCAAATTTACCGCATGGGAAAACAACTGGACGCCAGCGCCAAACAAAACAAAAAACACCTCCAAAATTTTAAGGATTTGGAAGCTTCCATAGAAAAACAAAAAGCGGAAAGCGCACGCCAAGCACGAAAAATTTTGGAAGCGCAGCAGGAAGTGTTGCGTACGGAAAACGCCCGCCAAAAGCACCTGCTCCAACTGCAGCAAGACCAAATACACCTGCTGTCGGTTCAATTGGCGGGGCAGCAACCCTCCAGAGCGGCAGTGGATTTAAGAATTAAGGATCAAACCATTCAGTCATTGAAAAAATCTTTTGAAGAGCAAGCCCAAGAACTGATTAAAAAAATCTGGAACTCGCACAATACCGCCAGCAATTGGCACAGCAAAATCAAGAGAACATAGAACTGAAAGCCGCACAAAAAAAGGCGCAGATAGAAGTTCAAAAACAAAAACGCATAGCGGAAAAAAACAGGAAGAATTTCAGCGCTATATGAAAAACATTTTTGACGGAGATGCGGAAATCAGGCGTATCTCTGAACAAGCGAGTGCAGCAAACAGAGAAGTTTACCGCTGGGTAACAAACTGGAGCCACCATCATATACAGCCGTATGCGCAGTTATACGGCAAAACGGAAAGGGAATTGTCGCAAATACTGCCGGACATGATTCATCGGGATTTTGTAGCACGAGGCATTCTGTCTTTGGATGACGCCAAAGCTATGGAACAATACATAAAAGAATCTTTCGCCCTGCCCAACAAAATGCAAACCATGCTTAAATTGAGTTCGTGGCACGAGACCCGCTCTCCTACGTCTCATTTCTTCATGGAAGAACTGTCCATCAGACTGCGTTTTATACGCCCGTCCAATCTTCTGGTCCTTGGCTTTTTTGTATGGGCCGGCGCTACGCAAACTTCCGTAACCGCCCAAACCAGAAATCAACGGCTGATAAACAACCCCTCTCTGCTATTGAAGCTTTCAGATGAAGAAGCCGCATTGTTGGAGCAGAATGAAGAAAGCAAGGCTATATGCGCCATAATCTCAGATGCATATCATTATTTGTCTTTCTTGTCGGAAGAAGAACTGCAGCAATTAGATCAAGAGATTAAAGCAGCCATTTCTCCGGAAACGGCCGATACGCAGCAACTTCTCGCCCGCTAAGGATTCTTGCAAACTCTTCGGACGCTTAGGTCGGCTTTGCCTCTTTTCACATCCCGCTCAGCCATGGGTCTCTTTACAATCGTCAAAAATGCAAAAAGACCCATGGCGGGGATAGGTCTTAAGACTCTGGTGCCGGCACAAGCAAAGCTCTACAATATAAAAAAGGGAGAGCAAAATATGCATAAAAAAATAGGGATCTACATAACTATATTGGCTTTATTGGGCCAGAACGTTTCTTTCGCCGCCGTACCTCCTGAGGGTTGGTATCCGCCGATGCGCGCTCCGCAGGAAGATGCCTATCCGTATTACGCTTTGTCTGAGACGGACACCCCCGCCGACACACTGCCGCTTACGGTGGCCCAATACCGCGACCGCGCGCGCATAGACGCCGACAATTCCTTTGTCGCCTCCGCCATTTCCACAGTAAGTACCGCCATATTAACCTATCTCATTACCAGCGGATATTATTCAAACAGATTCCAGTCCAACAAACGCCCTTACAACACAGAACTGCAAGATATGCAGCGCAATCAAAAAACTATTCAAGCCAACGCAAAACGGCTCGCTGAGGAAAACAAAGCTTTAATCGCCAAAAATCTGGAACAGGCAGGATTGATACGCGAGCAGAAAAAACTTTTGGATGAAATAGATCTCATGCTTGAAACCGAAAGAGAACTGCAGGGCCAAATGAACGGAAATACGGCGAACAAATCTCTCCAACAAATGAAACCGGACGAAATTGCCCAGCTGCGCACCCAGGCCAACGAACAAAAAATTGTTATAGAAAACTTGGAAAAGAGTCTCTATGACGCCTTGGAAACACTGGATGCCGACAGAACATTCCACGAACAGGAGCTGGCTTCGTTAACCGAGCGTAATAAGCGGTTGGCGGAATCGGCGGCACAAAAAGAAGCTGAAGCCAAAAAATTACAAGAGTCCATAAATCTTTTCAAAGAACAAGCAAACCGCACGGAACAGGAATTAAAACGTTCGTGGAGGGAAGCATATGATGTAGAAAGGAGCTTCTCCCTATACCGCGATCAGGCCTCCTCAGCCATAGGTGAGGCGGAAAAATGGACTCACCGATGGAGTCAAGAACAAATGGGACGTTATGCGGCTTTGTATGGAAAAACAGAACAGGAAATCAATCAGGTTCTGCCTCAAATGATCCAAAAAGATTTTGTAGAAAGCGGTATTCTGCAAGCTCAAGACGCACGATACATGGAACAATATATTAAGGAAGCTTTTTTGGAAACCGATACAAAAAAGGCCATAGCTTTTCTCAGCCGTGGAGGCAGCAGATCTCCCACGGTCCGCACGCTGTACAAAGAGCTGGCCAACAGCTTGCGGCGCATACATCCCTCCAATTTGTTGATCCTCGGCTTTTTCGTATGGGCCGGCGCCACACAAACCTCCGTAGCCGCCCAGACCAGAAATCAACGGCTGATGAACAATCCCGCACTGCTTTTGGAACTCTCAGACGAAGAAGCCTATCTCTTGGAACAAGATGAAGAAAGCAAAGCCATATGCGCCATGATTTCAGATACTTATCACTTTTTGTCTTCTTTGTCTGAAGAAGAGCTTGGCCAGTTAAAACAGCAAGCACAAGACGCAGCGGCAGCGTCCCGAACATCTCCGGACACGCGCGCGCTGTTGGCCCGCTGAGAGCTCTAACCGTCTTGCAGTTTTTGTGAAATAAAAACCGCCCCTTTTCAGGGGCGGTTTTATCGTTCGGTCTTTGCTATTTAATATAGTCAAAACCGGCTTGCAAGGCCTTTTTGTTTAATTCCAACATTTCAGGTTTCGCACGCTTAAACACTTTTTTCATGGCATGAACAATCCCTTCCACTTCCACCGCACCGGTCAATTTACAAAACGCCCCCAGCGCCACCAAATTGGCCACGCGGGGAGAACCGACCTTTTCGGCTATTTCATTGCACGGCACGCAAACGGCATGAATATCCGTGCGAGTGGGACGGGAATTAATCAATGAACTGTTGATAATCATTAACCCGTCTTTTTTCAGCATCGGCTCAAACTTAGGCAGAGAGGGCTCGTTCATAACAATCACGCTGTCCGGAGCCGATACAATCGGCGTATATACTTCTCCGTCCGTTACCACAACGGAACAATTAGCCGTCCCTCCGCGCATTTCCGGCCCGTAAGAGGGAAGCCAACTTGCGTTTTTCTTCTCTTCCACGCCGGCCTGTGCCAACAAAATACCGGCGGAAACAACTCCCTGCCCGCCGAAACCGGCTATTCTGATTCCTTGATACATTAGTTGCCCCCCTCGTCCTTAAACACTCCCAGCGGATACTGGGTCATCATTTTGGTGCGTACGAATTCCAACGATTTAAGCGGATCTACGCCCCAGTTGGTCGGGCATTGGCTGAGTACTTCCACCATGGAAAACCCTATACCTTTAACCTGATTTTCAAAGGCTTTTTTAATGGCCTTTTTGGCCGCCATGACATGCTGTGGGGTATCCACGGCCACGCGTTCCAAATATTTGGCTCCCGTCAGCGCGCTGAGCATTTCACACACATTAATAGGCCAACCCTGCAGCAACGGATCGCGTCCTTTCGGGGCCGTAGTGGCCACCTGCCCCACCAAAGTGGTCGGCGCCATCTGTCCGCCGGTCATGCCGTAAATGGCGTTATTAATAAAAATAACGGTAATATGCTCACTGCGGGCGGCCGCATGCACGATCTCCGCCATACCGATAGAAGCCAAATCGCCGTCTCCCTGATAGGAAAATACTATCGCTTCGGGCAGAGAACGCTTAATGCCCGTAGCAATAGCGGGACCGCGGCCGTGCGCGCCCTGTATCATATCACAGGCAAAATAGCTGTCGGCAAAAACGGCACAGCCCACTGGCGCCACTCCGATCACGCGGTCGGATATAGCCAGCTCGTCTATGGCTTCCGCCATCAAGCGGTGTACAATGCCGTGGCCGCAGCCCGGGCAATAATGCATAGGCACGTCCGTCAAACTTTGGGGTTTTCTTGCAATAACGGTCATTTGTTTCTTCCCCCCTTATATTCAAAATTCTCACTGTAATCCTGCAAGTCAAACAATCCCTCGCCTTTTCCTTTTAAGGCAGAAACGGCGGCCGTTAAAATGCTTTCTCCGCTGGGAATATCTCCGGCGGGGTAAGCGTTCAAATACACGGGCGCTTTGCCGTTTACGGCCAAGCGCACATCTTGCACCAGTTGGCCCAAGCTTTGTTCTACGCTCAGCACGGCTTTCACTTGGCCGGCCAATTCGGCTATACGCTTAGACGGAAAAGGCCATAAAGTAATAGGCCGCAGCAGCCCTAATTTCAATCCTTTTTCTTTGGCCAGACTTAATGCTTCCAAGCACGCGCGGGATGAAAGCCCGTACGCCACAAGCAGTACATCACAGTCCTGCGTGTTGCGTTCTTCAAACCTCGCCTCCGTACGTTCCGCCAAGCCGTAACGTTTTGCGCGCTGCCATACGTCGGCTGACAAATCATCGCCTTTATAAGAAAAAACCTTATTTTTCGGCGCCCCGTTTTTATGTATGGCCAAGGCCCAGTCAAATTTTCCTAACGCTTTTGGATCCACGGGATCAAAATTAAAAGACATGCTTTCCATCATCTGTCCCAAAATCCCATCGGCTAAAATCATGGCCGGAATACGATATTTTTCCGACAAATCATAAGCCAGCTTCGGGAAATTGCCCAATTCTTCCACACTGTTAGGCGCCAGCACAAATAGATGGTAATCTCCGTTTCCGCCGCCGCGGGTGGCCTGAAAGTAGTCTCCCTGCGCACCGGAAATATTACCTAAACCCGGCCCGCCGCGCATCATATTGACGATTAAACACGGCAAATCCGCGCTGGCTAAATAAGAAATTCCCTCCTGCTTTAGGCTGACCCCGGGAGAAGATGAAGAAGTCATGGCTCTTGTTCCCGTAGCGGCAGAGCCGTACACCATATTAATGGCCGCCACTTCGCTTTCGGCTTGCACAAACGCGCCGCCGGCTTCAGCCAAATGGGCCGCCATATATTCAGGCACTTCATTTTGCGGAGTAATAGGATATCCGGCAAAGAAACGGCAACCGGCGCGTATAGCACCTTCCGCCAGAGCTTCATTGCCTTTGCGTAAAGTTTTTTCTGCCATTTGCATTCCTCTTAAAATTTATTTAATTACGGTGATGGCTACGTCCGGACACACCATATAGCACATTGTGCAGCCGATGCAGTCTTGCGGACGAACCATTTCGGCCGGAAAATAGCCTTTCTTACTGATGGTTTTGGATTTGTCCAAACATTTCTTTGGGCAGGTGTTAACGCACAAATAACACGCTTTGCAGCGGTTGGCGTCCACTTCTATTTTAGGCATGGGGCCTCCTTCTTGTTGCTGACTAAAAGTCCCTTAAAGTATATTTCTTTTTTGACTGCTGTGCAAGAAAAAAAGGGTAATGTGCTATACTGTTTTTATGCGGAAAAACATATTATATCAGACTATTTGGCAACAGGCGTCCGGTCTGTTGGATACGCGTTTTGGCCGTTTATCCAATACGGCCAATTTGGCGGCGCTGCTCTACCAGAATTTACCGGACATCAATTGGGCCGGTTTTTACTTTTTAGATGGGCATGTCCTCAGATTGGGACCTTTTCAGGGTAAACCGGCCTGTATGGAAATCCCCTTGGGAAAAGGCGTATGCGGCAACGCGGCGCAGCAAAAACGCGCTTACATTGTGCCGGATGTACACGCCTTTGCGGGACATATTGCATGCGACACTTCTTCCCGCAGCGAAATCGTCATTCCTCTTATACAACATGAAGTTTTATGGGGCGTGTTGGACATAGATTCTCCTCTTTTGAACCGCTTTGATGCGCAAGACGAACAATTTTTGCAAAAAATAGTCTCTCTGCTCTAATGGCTTTATCTGTTTAAAATTAAAAGACGCGCCGGCAAAGCGCGTCCAATAAAAAGAGAAATGCCGAGGGACAGGATCGAACTGTCGACACCTGGTTTTTCAGACCAGTGCTCTACCACTGAGCTACCTCGGCATTACCGTTATATTATATCAAAATATAACTGTTTTGGAAACGTGCTTCTGCAGAACGTCCTTTTTACACGGCACAAGCTCTCTTTCTAGCATACGCGCAGCAATGCAAAATGCAAATATTCCGTTTCCGGCATTCCTATAAGCACGGGATGGTCTTTTGCCTGTCCGCGCAATTCCAAAAACACGGCGCTTTTTCCGGATTTGCTGACGCCCTGCCGTATAATGTCCACAAACAATTCGCGCGAAATATGGTGCGAACACGTGGAAAAAGCCAAATATCCTCCGCTTTCCAATCCCTCCAGCGCCATACGCACCAATTTAACGTACAATCCCACCGCCTTGGGCAAACTTTTGCGGCTTTTGGCAAAAGCCGGCGGATCAAGCAGTACAAAATCAGGCTGGTCCGGCAATTCTTTCTTTTTCATGGCAGACAAAATGCGTTCCGCATCATCACGGTGAAATATGGCCAAATCTTTCACCCCGTTAAGCTGCGCATTTTTATTGGCAAATTCTACGGCCGCGGCGGAAGAATCGCATCCCCACACCTGCGCCGCACCGGCCAAAGCGGCCGTCAAACCGAAAGACCCTATATAGCTGTACAAATCCAGCACCAATTTATCCTTGAAATAAGGCTTCAAAAAAGCGCGGTTTTCCCGCTGGTCATAGTAAAAGCCCGTTTTCTGTCCCACCAAAAGAGGCACTTCATATTTGACGCCGTTTTCCTCTATTTGCACGGTATCCGGCACTTCTCCCACAGTTTGGGGCGTATTCCCCAATCCCTCCAGCAAACGAAAAGCACTGTCTGCACGATACAAAATGCCTTTGGGACGAAAAATCTTTTTCAGGGCGGCCGTAACGGCTTCTTTTTGTTTTTCCATGCCGGCCGTCAGTATCTCCGCCACCAGCACGTCCCCATAACGGTCCACCACCAGCCCGGGCATTCGGTCGCTTTCTCCATAACACATCCGGCCGTATTTGCGTATACCCAATTCTTTGCGATATTCATAAGCGGCATCCAAATGTTGGAAAATAAAATCTTCCGCCAAAGGCTGCGAACCTTTTTGTATCAAACGCACGGCAATCAAACTGTGCGGGTTAAAAAACCCCGTTCCCACCGTATTTCCGTCACTGTCCAAGACGCGTACCAATTCCCCCGCCTCGGCGGAAGTGTCCAAGCCGTCTATTTCATTGGAAAAAATCCAATAATGTCCCGCCGATATACGGCGTTGCTCTTTTGGTTTTAATCTAATTTCTCTCACGCTTGAGGCTCCCTGTAAACATCATCTACTTCCTGTACGGGCATGCCGGAAGAACACAATGGGCAGTTCTTGGCGGAAAAAATTTGCATGGGATAAGACAACAGCGCGCGAAGCGGCACTTCCAAAGGCAAAACACCCATAGAACGGTCCACCATCACCGCTACGCCCAGTACTTTGGCTCCGCTGGCCTTCACCAACGCTTCCGCACGCAACACTTTACGTCCTCCGACGGTAACATCATCCACCAAAAGCACCGTTTCCCCGGGTTTGATGACAAAATTATGTTTTAATATCATTTCTCCGTTGTCGTCTTTAGAGGCGAAAATGGCCCGCACACCGCGCACGCGCGCCACTTCCTGCGCCAGAACGGAATTGGACGGAGTCAGCGCCATGACCACATCGGCGTGAGCGGCAAACTTGTCCGACATGGCACGGGCTATTTTTTGCGCCAAATTCGGGTGTTGCAACAAAAGCGACGTCTGTATATATGTTTGACTGTGAAAACCAGAAGGCATAACAAAATGTCCTTCCACTACAGCTCCGTGTTCCTGCAAAAGCGAAAGCAGGTCTAAGTTATTTCTTGGCATGAAACTCTCCTTTCAAAAAATCCCTACTCTTATTAAAATCAGTACGCAGACCGCGCTTGCGCGCGGACTCTATTTGTTCATTGGTTTTCTTGGCGCGCAACATTTCCACGCGCGGTTTAAGCATGGACGAAGAAACCTTAAACGCCAAAGCGGGATTGCCTGATTCATCCGTCAGATTCTCGGCCAAAATGCCGCCTTTATTGGATGCGGGGGTAAACATCGTCCAAATGACCAATTCAAACGTCTCCCGAACCCAATCCACCCAGCCGGAAACGGCCGCGGATATGACAGGTCCTTGCGTAAAAGCATTGTTGATGATCATGGTACCGTTTTTGAAATCCACAGACGCGGCCATCTCATTAAACGCCACGTCTTTTAACACTTCCCCCACCTTGAAACTTCCGCTGCGTTCCATGCGGTGCATCATAATAAACGGCGTAAACGTTACGTTCAACGCTTGTTGCTCTTCGGCCAATTTCTCCATTTGGTGTATCACGCCTTCTTCCAGTTTCATGTCCAAGGTCCCGTTCAATTGCGCCGCCCCGGGCAACATGCCCGTAAAATCAAATTCTGCGTTAAAACGATTACCCGAAAGTACGGTACTGGAGAATGTATCCGCATACAGCGTACCGGAAAAATCAGGCATAAACGTGGGCAGCCGGTCGCGGAAATTGCGCATCCACGCCAATTCGCCGGTTTGAATACGGGAAGAAGATTTCTTCTTGGAAATAGCCTTAATAACCGTAACAAAATCCTGCACGGTACCGATAAATTTCATAGGTTCGAAATGCTTCAAATACAAATTCGTATCTATTTTGCGTTTGGCGTTTTTAATATTATCTATGGACAAACGCAGCTTCATCGGTACGCCGTCCAGCCGCGCCGATGCTATATACGCATACACATCGCCGCGGCGGTAAGAAGCGGACAAGTTAAGTTTGTCAAACACCGTGTCCGCCACGGCAACTCTGCCGTCTGTAGTATGGGCATACAAATCGGCAAAATTATTTTTTGCGGTAAAACTGCCGCTGACGGAAGAAGTCTCAAACCCCCAGAAGGAACCGGCTAAACCTTTCGCCTGAAAATCGGCCTGAGGCAAGCTATATTCTCCTGCCTCGCGTACAAGGGAAGCGTTGACTCTGCCCTGCCCCGCCAATTTGAAACGCGCAAGCGCAGGCCAACGTTGGGAAAGCACGGCCAAATCATTCCAGCCCGTTTCCAAATTTAATTGTGCGCGAAACGGTTTCTTCCCGAAGTCCAGCTCTCCCGATACGACAGCGTCCAGATTATCCGTCTGGGTGGAAACTTCGTTCAGCGTCAGCCGCGTATACCCCGCGTCCAGCATTCCTTTGGCGGTAATATTGGAAGCGGGAACATTGAAAGACGGCAAGTCCTTTTTGAACACCGACAAATCCTGCTGATCAAAAGCGGGGATCTCGGCATGTACGGTAAAAAACGGAGTAACCATATTGTCCAAATCTACGGTTAGGCGTACGGGCTTTCTGAACAGAGCCACCTGTGTGCGGAAATTGCGCAAAGCAAACTTTTTCCAGTCAAAATTGGCAAAATTTACTTGGCCCGTCCCGTGAATTTCCAAGTCGGAAATATTATCCCCCCAGCGATTGCGCAACACCGTCTCCAGCCTGAAGCGAGACAACTCATTAAAACGCAGCCGATGGAAATGCATATTCAGTCCATATACAGCATGACTGACGCCGCTGCTTTCGTCGCGGTAACTCAACACGCCGTCCCGAATGCGCCAGTCTTCTATACTGACCTGTATGCGCTCGCCGCTTATGCCGCTGATATAGCCTCCTCCCGCGGCGGCGGTATTGACAGGCGGAGTATTATAGATCCCTTCTTTGGAACGGGCGATATTAATGCGCGGACTATTAAGGGTAACTTCGTCAATAATCAGTTTTTTCTCCAACAAAGGCAAAACCTGATAACGAATGGTAACGGACTGCGCCGACAAAAAAGGTTCTCCCGCGCGCACCGTGTCATCCAATACGGCAAAACCTTTCAGTTCCACCGTATTTAAAAATTTCAAATCCAACGAAGAGATCACCACGGGTCTGTCAAACAAAAGCTGCAAACGCTGCGTCAGCATTTCGCTGATTTGCTGGGCGTTAAACATTTTCAGCGCCGCCACCCAAATGCCGCTCCCGAGCAGCAAGACAAACATGACCGCAAACAGCAGCGTGCGGAAAAACAAAGAACACGTACCCAGCGCAAAGCGCGCCGTACGCGAACGTTTTTTTACCTGTTTTTCCTGTGAAAGATGTTTGCCTTTCTTTTTCATAGTCCTACACGCGAGAAGTTATAAATTGTTCCACTATATAGTTTATCACAATTTTCCACGTATTATAGGTGGAAACCGCCGCCCCGTGACACATTTGCCCCAAAAGAACCTTTTCCGGAAACAAGCACTTCAACACCAGTGCCAAAACGGCCGCATTGCCCAACACAATAATAACTATGGAAAACATGCGGCCTCCGGCCAGTTTCAAATCCGGCTGCTGTGTTTCCCACAAAACCTGAATAGTTTGCAAAAAATGAAAAGCCATAAAAAATCCGACGGCAAATACAAAAAACGATCGATAGCCAGACATTTGCGCAAACAAAGACGCAACCGTATAAACAAGTCCCGCCAGCACGGCATAGAAAGGCACAATATATGGCGCCAAGGCCACGGCCGAATTACTGCGGTCCATTTTCACGTATCCATTGTCTTTGTTTATTTTCATGGAGTGTACGCGAAAACCGAACAACATGGCGGCCGTCGCATGCGTAAGTTCATGCCCCCATACATACATGCGGTCAAAACGCCAGCCGCAAAAATGAACAACGCCGTAAACGGCGCCGCCGGCCAGCAATTCTACTGCCGTATGAAAATCTTTTACAATATTCCAAAACGCTCCCAACGCTTCCGCCGCGCAAAAAAATACCGTCGGCAGCAAACACACCGCCAGAAGAAACTTAAAAAAATTTTTCATAGTTTTTCGCACGTCAGAATTTTTTATTCCAAGCATCCGTCTCATAAAGCCTGTGTGCCAAATCACGCGCGGCGTCCAATATTTTCCTCTCCACAGGCACGGTTGCAAAAGCCGTATTCAGCCAACGGGCGGCTCCCGCCGCTACCGCATGCCGGAAAATGGGATTCGTCCGCGCGGAGGCGCATTGTAAAGAGCCTTGGTATAAAACGGTGCTGCCAAAACGGCGTATGGCGCCGCCTAAAATTTTATGACCGTCCAACAACAAGTCATCTTGCACGGGATTAACAAAACAACCGTTGGCTTGGCCGTTATGAACGGGCTTGTACGCTTGGATGTTCACGCTTCCCTGCCTAGAGCTGGCCACATGCGCCTGTTCCGACAAAGTTCTCTCGATAGCCGCATGCAATGCGGCGTAAATATTTTTGGGATTTAACGTACTTTGAAAAATAAGACTAAACGTCAAATCCTCCCCGTGAAAAACGACACCGCCTCCCGTAGGGCGCCGGCACACAGGTCCTTTTTGTTCCGAAGTTTGCGGCCGGACAAAATCCCAAAATTGCGCATATCCAAACGTTACGGCCGGTCCAGCCGTCCAATGATAAAAACGCAGCACAGGCGCAGCGGACGAGCAAAGAGCCAAAGTCTCGTCCAACGCCATCTGTTCAAATACGTTCAATGCCGGAGTTAATAAATTCTGGGCCATAAAAAAGGCGCGGGTCGTATTTCCCGCGCCGTATAAAAATTACCAACGCAGGTTCGGCTCGCGCGCCGCACTGACTTCATCAATACGGGCAACGGGCTGGGCATGCGGGGCATCATGTACCGTTTGCGGTTCTTGCTGCGCTTCCGCAAAGATGCGCTGCATGGCCTGTATAAACGCGTCCAGCATTTGCTTGTTCTCCGTCTCCGTCGGCTCAATCATCATCGCTTCCGGCACAATCAGCGGAAAGTAAATGGTGGGAGCATAGAACCCGTAATCCAGCAGACGTTTGGCTATATCTGCCGTACGCACTCCGTTCATTTTTTCTTTATTCAGCGTCAATACGCATTCATGCATGCACGGCGCATTAAAAAAAGCCGGAAACGCATGCTGCAAACATACGCGTACGTAATTGGCGTTCAGCACGGCATTTTCCGCCACCTCTTTAAGCGTTTGCCCATCATACTGGCGCAAAAAACAATACGCACGAATGCAGACGGCAATATTGCCGTAAAATGCTTTCATGCGTCCCAGACTTTTGGGCAATTTGGCACATAAGCTAAATTTACCGTTTTTTCTTTCTACCGTTGGGCGCGGCAGAAAAGGGGCCAATTTTTCATTTGCCCCTACGGGTCCGGCACCCGGGCCGCCTCCGCCATGAGGCGCAGCAAAGGTTTTATGCAAATTCAAATGCATTAAGTCTATGCCGAAAGAAGCCGGTTTGACGGCGCCGATCAACGCATTAAAATTAGCTCCGTCCATATACAAAAGCGCGCCGGACGCATGCACCATATCGGCTATTTCCCGTATGTCTTTCTCAAACAATCCCACCGTATTCGGCACGGTCAGCATGACGACGGCCGTCCGTTCCGACAAAGCCTGTCTCAAAGCGGCTTTGTCCACGCATCCATCCGGACCGGATTTGATGTTGACCACCGTATAACCCGCCATATGTGATGTGGCTGGATTGGTGCCGTGGGCGGTATCCGGCACAATAACTTCCGTACGCTTCTTGTCTTTTTGCGCGTCAAAATACGCACGGGCGGCCAAAATACCCGTCAACTCTCCCTGCGCGCCGGCGGCCGGCTGCAGCGTAAAGGCCGCCAAACCCGTAATTTCTTTTAACAGTTCCTGCAAGTTGTACAGAATCTCCAATGTTCCCTGTACGGCCTCTTCAGGAGCAAACGGGTGGGCCTGCGTCAGCGGTTCCAGCGCGCTTAAAACGTCGTATGCTTTAGGATTGTACTTCATCGTACAAGATCCCAGCGGATAAAAGTGGCTGTCCAAACAATAATTCTGGCGGGAAAGATTGGTAAAATGGCGCACGGTATCCAGTTCGCTCATTTGCGGCAGCCGAGGCGTATGCGTACGCAAATAACGAACGGGCAAGTAGGTCTGAGGACTGGCGGCCGGTTTCTCAAAACGTATGCCGCGGCGGCCCGAAACAGATTTTTCTATGCTAAGCGCGTTTTGTATCAAAATATCCTGCATACTAAAACCCCCTCATAGCCTGTACGTATTTTTGCAGATCTGCGTCCGTTTTGGTTTCCGTTACGCACACCAACAGACAGTTTTTCATGTCTTTGCAAACGCGGCCCAAATCAAATCCGGCGCCGATGCCTTTTTTGGCCAGTTTTCTAATGACCTGTTTGGCCGGAACGTTTAATTCCAGCACAAATTCATTAAAAAACAAACCGTCAAATTTTAATTTGTGTCCGTCCGCCAACAACATGTCTTTCAAACGGTGGGCTTTTTCCAAATTCAGCTCCGCCGCTTCACGCAGTCCTTCATAACCCAAAAGCGTCAAATAGATGACCGCATTCAACGCGCACAAAGCTTGGTTGGAGCAGATATTGGAGGCGGCGCGTTCGCGGCGTATATGCTGTTCGCGCGCTTGCAGCGTCAGCACAAAAGAACGTTTTCCGTCTTTATCTTTGGCTATGCCCACAATACGCCCGGGAACTTGGCGCACATATTCTTTTTTACACGTAAAAATTCCCAATCCGGGGCCGCCGAAATTCATGGCATTGCCCAAGGGCTGTCCTTCCGCTACGGCAAAATCAGCGCCGTACTGACCCGGGGTATGCACCAAAGCCAAAGCCAGCGGTTTGGCTACGGACACCAACAGCGCGCCGGCACCGTGTACCAACGAAGCTATATCTTCCAACGGCTCCAGCTGACCAAAAAAATTCGGCCCTGCCACGGCAAAGCAAGAAACCTCCGCCGTCAGTTTTTCTTTCAAAACGTCCAAATCCACCGTTCCGTTTTTCAACGGCACCTCTTCCAGCTTCAATTCAGGCAGATGTTTTAAGTACGTTTGCAGCACTTCCTTATAATGCGGATGAAGACCCGCGGAATACAAAATTTTATGCTTATTGTTTACGCGCAAGGCGGCGGCGCAGGCCTCCGCCAAAGCGGTGGCGCCGTCATAATGAGACGCACTGCATACGTCCATATCAAACAACTCGCATATACAGCTTTGAAATTCATAAATCGTCTGCAACGTGCCTTGGCTGGCCTCCGCCTGATAAGGGGTATAAGCCGTCAGAAATTCCCCGCGGGAACTTAAAGCATTCACGGCGGCGGGAATAAAATGTTCTTCACAGCCCGCGCCTATAAAATTTAAAAGGGTTTTATTCTTGTCGGCCAGTTCGTGCATATGCGCCGAAAGTGCGTTTTCAGGCAAAGCGGGCGGCAAGTTTAATACGGGATATAATAAATCCTGCGGAATATCTTTCAACAAATCAGCAACAGACGAAACGCCGATTTTTTCCAGCATTTGTTTTTTGTCTTCGGAAGTATTGGAAATAAACATAGAGACCTCTCCAAAATCCCCCGCCGTTGCGGCGGGGGACATATATGCGGCCGGCTTATTTAACGCTGGCCTGATAGGCGGCCAAATCCATTAAGCTTTCATACTCGGCGGGCGCGGAAACTTTGATTTTGAACAACCAGCCTTTTCCGTGCGCTTCTTGGTTCACCAATCCGGGTTCCGTTTTCAAAGCTTCATTGACTTGCGTCACTTCTCCACTTAAAGGCGCATAAATTTCGCTGGCGGACTTGACCGATTCAATGACGCAGCAATTCTGTCCCGCTGAAACCTGCTGCCCAACTTTAGGCAAATCAATAAAAACAATATCGCCTATTTCCTGCTGGGCATGGTCGCTGATGCCAACAGTAGCCACATCTCCTTCCAAATAAGCCCATTCATGGGTTTTGGCATATTTGCTGTTTTCTGCCGTATGCATATACTCTCTCCTTTTTATACCCGATTTTTGTAAAACGGTGTTTTGACTTTCTTGGCCGGAATTTTCCGTCCGTGTACTTCTATTTCCACTGCATCTGCTTCCTGCAAATTCGTATCGGCATATCCAACGGCTATGCCTTTGAATAAAGGCGAATACGTGCCGCTGGTTAATACGCCCACTTCTGTCTCGTTCTTAAATACTTTGCAACCGCCGCGCGGCACTCCCGCCCCCGTCAGCATAAACCCCGTCAATCGGCGTTTCAAACCGGCGGCCTTCTGCGCTTCCAAAGCGGCTTTGCCTATAAAATCCTCTTTTGCCAGCTTGACCACCCAACCGCAGCCGGCCTCATAAGGCGTTTGCGTTCCATCGGCATCCGTGCCGTTTAACAAATATCCGGCTTCCAGACGCAGCACGTCGCGCGCGCCCAAACCGCAAGGTTTGACTCCCGCATTGAGCAACGCGTCCCATACTTTCACTATAGCTTCGGGACTGGCCATAATTTCCACGCCGTCCTCACCGGTATATCCCGTGCGCGTTACATAGCCTTTTGCTCCAAAAAGCGTAATTTCTTTTATGGTGAAACGCGCCATGCTTTCCACACCGTTAATCAGTTTGGCCGCATGTGCCAGCGCCTGCGGTCCTTGCAGAGCGATCATGCCCCAGTGTGCGCTGTCATCGGTAATTTGCACGTTAAACTTGTCCGCGTGCTTTTTGAACCACGCCACATCCGTATCAATGCAGGCGGCGTTGACCACCACCAAGAATTTTTCAGGAGTCAGACAAAAAGAAATGGCGTCGTCAATAATACAGCCTTTTTCATTCACCATATGCGAGTATGTACCGCATCCGGCTGTGTTTTTAATATTGTTTGTATTGATATACTGCAAAAATCTCCATGCGTCCGGCCCCTCCACAAACACTTGCCCCATGTGGGACACGTCAAACATGCCCGCGCCTTCACGCACGGCTTTGTGTTCGGCAATAATGCTTTCAAACTGCACGGGCAGCAGCCACCCGTGGAAATCCACCATCTTTCCGCCGGCGGCCTCACAGGCGGCGCACAGCGGCGTTTTCTTCAGATTATTTTGGCTCACGCTTTCCTCCATATATAGGAGTATTGTATAAAATATTCCGCTTTTTTCCACACAAACCTTCGCAGAAGCCAAAACCAAATTGATATAATACTACATATGAGCGATACCCAAAGCGTTATCAGCGACGTAAAACTGTTTATTGAACGGTTGAAAAAAGAAATGCCGGAAGTCTTCGGAGGCAGCACCGAAAACGCCGAGACCGAAACCGGCAAAATTCTTTATGAAGGGAAATTGTACCCCGCCCGCATACACCTGACGCCGGATCAGGAAGAAGGAATGGATTTTAACGGGCAAGCATTTGACATATACATACAAACGCCACACAGCAATCCCAATGCGTTGGCGGACGCTTGGTTGCGCGCCAAAGCCGGAGAAACTTTGCGCGCCAAAACCGCACAATGGGCACAGACTATGGGCGTCCAATACAATAATATCAGCGTTAAAAATCAACAATCGCTCTGGGCCAGCTGTTCCGCCAAGAAAAACATTAATTATACTTATCACATCATCAAAATGCCTGAGGCCATACGGGATTACCTGATCATACATGAACTGGCTCATTTGGTGCACATGAATCACGGCAGTGAATACTGGCAGTTGGTGGCCCAATACTGTCCAGAATATAAAGCGCACCGCCGTTGGCTTAATGACAATCGCGGAGCCGTATTTGCCGCCTTGGACTTAAAATATATTGCACAAGACGAAACTGTCTCCGCGGACAACTCCGTCGAAGCGGAGCACGCCGCCGAGCAATCCGCCGAACAGGACATCGGCCCGTCTTTATAACATACCCGACAAACGGCTTTTCCCCGCATTAGACCTCTGACGGAGAAAGCACTTTTTGCACATGTGGGCAGACACCGCAATATACGTTTTTATCTCAAAAAACAGACGGGGACAAAGCTCTCCGCTTTATCCCCGCCTGTGTGGCAAACGCTGTTTTAGACGCCGAAATATTTACGGCCTTCTTCTATGATACGATTCAAGTGTTCTTCGCTGATAAAAGTTTCGGCATAAAACTTGAGTATGTTTTCCGTGCCCGACGGACGCACTAAAAACCAAGAACTTTGCAAATATACCTTAATGCCGTCCGTATCGCGCACTTTTGTTACTTTCTCTCCCGCGACGGTGATCAGATCGGACAAATCTTCTTTCTTAAAAGATTTCACTTTATTTTTGGCCGTTTCATCGGTAGGAACATCCACGCGGGTATAGTATGGCTTACCATATGTTTGCGTCAATTGTTCGTACAACACCGCGATATCTCCTTCTTTGGAAGCTATTTCCAGCAATAAACACACCGCCAGAATACCGTCTTTTTCAGGAGTCCAGCCGCTCAGGCTCATTCCTGCGCTTTCTTCACCGGCCAAGATATACCGCCCTTCCACTATGCCGTTCACAAAATACTTAAACCCCACATTCACTTCATCTACGCCGTATCCCGCCGCCGAAGCAATGCGATCCAGTAAAGCCGTCGTCCCCAAAGTGCGCCCCACCAACATGCCTTTCTTTGGTTTGCGGGTGCGTATTAAGTAATCCGCCGCCACGCATAAAGCATGATTAGGCGGAATCAATCCTCCGGATTTTGTGGCACAGCCAAAACGGTCCGCATCCGGATCGCTGGCGCCGGCAAAATCGTATGCGCCGCTTTGAACCAAATCAATCAGAGGCTTCATGGGATAAACCGAAGACGGATCCATACGAATTTTGCCGTCGTGATCTATGGGAATAAAATAAAAAGTAGGGTCTATCGTTTCATCGGCAATATGCAAATTATCCAACCCATATTTTTCTTTAATGGCACGATAAAAAGGCAGGCTGCTGCCTCCAAGCGGATGAATGGCCACTTTTAAACCGGCTTTTTTAATGGCCTCAAAATCCACCAAACGGCCCAGCGCATTGACGTACGGCGCAATGACATCCGCCGTATTGACAAAACCTTTCTCCCGCGCTTCCGCCAGCGGCATACTTTTTATTTGCTGCGGATTTTGCAAATATTCATTGGCGTATTTTTCAATGCGGCCCGTCAGTTCGCTGCCGGCGGGACCGCCGTGCGAGGGGTTGTATTTTAATCCCATATCCTGCGGCGGGTTATGGCTGGCCGTACCGTTTAAGGACGCCGCGGCGCGGCCTTGAATAATTTCAAAAGAAAACACCGGAGTGGGCAAAGGAATATCCGGCAAAATAACGTGCAAACCGTTCCCTGCCAGAACTTCCGCACATAACCTCGCCGTGTCTTGCGACATCAGCCGCGTGTCTCCTCCGCACAATATGGGGCCGCTTACTCCGTCTTCCAAATGGATTTGCGCGACGGCCTGAGCAATGGCCCGCGCGTGTGCGGCGCAAAAACCGCACCCTAAAACGCCGCGATGTCCCGACGTACCAAATTTCACCGGCGCCACGGGGCCGTCCGGCTGCCAAAACAAACGGCGCAGCCGTTCCGCGTCAATGCGTTCTTTTGTCAATGTTCCGGCCAAAGGACTTATCATACCTTTCTCCTTAAAAATAAAATGGCGCAGCTTCTTGCGCGGCGCGTTCTCTTTTTCTTATGATATGATATGTAACAAAATTTAGCAATAAGGAATTTTCTATGAAAAAAATGATTACTGCCATGCTGTTAGCCTTCTCTTTTTCCACGCCTGTTTTTGCAAGTATGAACAGCGACTTTCATGAACATTTCAGCGCCGGCGCGCTGGCGCATTACAACAGAGACGTATCTTCCATGATCGGTTTGGCCGATTTTCACACCGGCCGCGGGGTAACGTTCCCGGGATTTGACATAGGTGTGTCCGTATCGGCCGTGAATACATCATCGGACAGCTTTTCATCGGAGGACTATTTATATGCTCCTTTCATCACGGCAGAAACCCAATTGCCTTTTTTTAACTTGGGCGTCGCGCTGCGCGGAACGCGTTACGATGGATTTGAATCTTTAGGCGGCGGCGTGAAATGGCATGGTTCTTTAGCCTTTGTCAACTTGTCCGCCGGAGCATTTTATGACCGCTACGGCACGGATTATTATGACGGGGATCACTATTCGGCGTCGGCTTCCGCTTCGGTCAACATTCTTTTTTTTACGCCTTACGTCGGCATTGGATATGATTACAGCGAGATGAAAGTAAAAGACATGGGCCCTTTCTCCGGAGAAAAAACAGATGACGGCGTGGTCCGTTATACCGCCGGCGTCAATTTTCATCCGTTCCCGCTGTTTTATTTGTACGGAGCATACACCTATACCAAATATACGCACGGTTTTCAGGGCGGCATTGGATTGAATTTCTAAACATTTTATGAATTACAAAAAGGAACTGTCCGCATATTTTGGAGAAAATTGCCTCTTTGAGGAATCCATGGCCCGTCACACGACATACCGCACCGGCGGACCGGCGGAAACGTACATTTATCCCAAAACGACGGAAGATTGGAGTTTTGTGCTTAAACTGGCCCGAACGGAAAATATTCCGCTGCACATACTCGGTTTCGGCTCCAATATTCTGGTCGGCGGAAAAGGCATGGGCGGCATTGTATGTTCCACAAGACGCATGGATCAAATCGCCGCGAAAGAAGAACGCATAACCGCCGAAGCGGGTGCGGCACTGGACAAAGTATGCGAAACCGCCGTAAATGCCGGCTTATGCGGAATGGAAAAATTATCCGGCATTCCGGGCAGCGTCGGCGGCGCGGTATATATGAATGCGGGCGCATTCGGACAAGAAACCTTTGATTGCTTGGAATACGTGGAAGTCATTGATTTTGAAGGACGCCCCGCCATGCTGCAAAAAAAAGATCTTCCCCACGGATACAGACACGTAGACGGCATAGAAAATTACATTATATTAAGTGCGGGATTTTCCTTGGGGAAAAAAGATTTTTCCTCTTTAACGGAAGCGCGTAATTCCATATTGCATAAACGGCGGGAAAAACAGCCGTTGGAATTCCCCTCCGCCGGAAGCGTTTTCAAACGGCCGGCAGGGGATTACGCCTCGCGTCTGATTGATGAAGCAGGGCTTAGAGGATTAAGCATAGGCGGAGCCAAAGTGTCGGAGAAACACGCGGGATTTATCATTAATTTTAATCACGCCACGCCGGAAGACATCAAACAGCTGATGGAAGAAATCAAACGGCAAGTACGCGAAAAAAACGGTATAGAATTGGAAACGGAACAAATTTTATGGGGCGAATTTGCCTCTTAACCCGTCTGACCAAGAAAAAAATTGACGCGTCCCCCCACAATAAGCTAAAATATTTGTACGGAAGAATTTGAGTCGTTGGAGTCGTGGTGTAGCCTGGTCTAACACGCTGCCCTGTCAAGGCAGAGACCGCGGGTTCGAATCCCGTCGACTCCGTATTTTAGTTTTGAATAATTAGCATAGATCCCCGTTAGGATTAACTCCCGACGGGGATTTTTTTATAAACGACTTTCAGCATGGGGTTTTGGGCGTGTTTTTGGGGTTTCCGGTAAATTTTCTCTTTTTATGCTGACGAGGGTAGGTAGGAAGTCGCGCAGTTGCGATTATTTGTGAAAAAGTTGCTCTTGTTCTTGCCAATTTGAGGATTTGATAGAAAGCAATTTTTTGAGGGTGCAATCGGTTGGTTGGGTACCGTTTAGGATAGCACGTACGATTTTAGGGGACAAAAAACTTAAATTGAGGATTCGGCGAACATATTGTACGCATACCTTATCACGTTTGGCTATATCCTGTGTGCTAGCACCGTTTAATACATCTTGGTGCCATGTGTAAGCTTGATTTAAGATTTTGATAAGTTCAGCATTAGGCCGTTTCTTTGGCTCTACAAATTGCCCTATAATTATCTTTTCTCCGTTGGCTATTGTACCGATATGATACGGCTCCGTGTAGGTGCGTTCTTGTTTCAATTCTTCGGGTTTAAGTAAGCCCATTTCCCGGTTTTCATAAATAGCGTTGAATAGTTCTACTATTTGTTCCGCATGCAAGGTTATTTCTACTTCGTTAGGTCTTAGTTTAATATGCTTGATTAGGGCTTTTTCTATATCCCGGGTTATTGTATAAGATGACAGTAGTTGTAATAGTTTCTTTTGCTTGGATACTTCAAAGTGCTGAACATATTGATAAGGTTTAGTTTTATCAAGTAGGAAACGCTCAAACCAACTATCTATAAAGTTTTCCAGTTGTGGTAAGGATACTTTGCCGATTTTACCTAATTTACTTGGTTCTTTGCGGATAATGGCTTGGCTTACATAATAGCGGTATGTTTTACCGCTGCAACCCGTACTCCAACTAGGGCTCATAGCATTTCCTTTATCATCATATAGTTTGCCGGATAAAAGGCTTTTCTTTGGGTCATAATGCTGACGATTAATACGGTTGTCCGCCATGACATTTTGTACCTGCTCAAATAGTTCGGTTGGAATTATGCCTCGGTGCTCGCCCTGATACCATGTCCCTTTATGCCCGACAAGACCAATATATGCTTTGTTGCGCAAAATACAGTTCAAGTTGCCTACGGATATATTTTGCCCTTGTTCTTTGAGCCAATCTTTTAACAAGGTAGTGCTTTTAAGTTCAGTGTACTTTTCAAAGATAGCGTGGACTAGGGCTGATTTCTCTTCATCCGGATATATCTTTTTATCTTTGCGGTAATACCCCAATGGCGGTTTGCCACCCATCCACATACCTTTTTTCTTACTCGCACTAATTTTATCCCTTATGTGCTCTCCCGTCACTTCCCTCTCAAATTGGGCAAATGAGAGGAGCATATTTAATGTGAGCCGCCCCATACTGGTAGTGGTATTAAAATGTTGGGTAATAGATACAAAAGAGGCATTATGTTTATCTAATACTTCTACTATCTTGCTAAAGTCCATTAAACTTCGGGTTAACCGGTCTATTTTGTAAACAACGATAATATCAACAAGACCGTTTTGAACATCTTGGAGTAGTCGTTTTAGGGCCGGCCTTTCCATGTTGCCGCCTGAATACCCACCGTCATCATACTCTGTGGGCAATAACTGCCAATTCTCGTGCTTTTGGCTCTTAATGTAGGATTCACACGCTTCCCGCTGGGCTTGTAAACTATTAAACTCTTGCTCTAATCCCTCTTCCGTTGATTTGCGCGTATAGATTGCACAACGTATTTTTTTATCATTCATTTCTTCACTCCAAAGAATATATTTCCGTTCCAACTCTTACCTGTAATAGCCTTGGCTACACCGGATAGGCTTTTGTAGAGTGTGTTCTCATATAGATACCCATTGGCAACGATTTCTACTTCGTATTTAAGCCCTTGATAGGAACGGATTAGTTTTGAGCCTATCTCAAGGGTGGCTTTGGGGTGTTTATCGGTCGTTTTGGCTGCTTGGGCCACGTCACAAAACAAGCCAAGCGGAGAGATTTTCTCACGCTTGGCTTGCTCATACCATACTAGATATTTAATAATCAGACTTCGCCCGATTGGCGGTATAGGACTGCCGATTAATTCTTGCCATTTTGATTCTAATTCCCGGGCGGTCAAATGTGTATAGTTTTGCATATTTCTCTCCTATACACATTCACGCTTCTTCTAGGCCTAGAAGTCAAGTTAAAATACCCCGACACCACAGCTGTCGCTCCGACGTGTTATGCTATAAATAGTCACCATAAAGGAGAAACCTATGAAAAAATCAAACGATCCCGTGAAATTACCGCAAATTGCTATTCCGCAACCTACACCGTCTTGGTTGCAAAACTTTTCCCCACTCTTACAGCAGGCTCGCTGGTTTAGCAATAACGACCAAGACCAAGAGGCCCTTTCCCTGGCACTGGCCGAGTATAAGCGACAGCCTTCGTTGGATGCTTTAGAACAGGCCTTTGACAGTTACTTGGTGTTGGAACAATTTGAGCCCGCTAAGGCACTCTTAAAAGAAATGAAAAAACTGGGGGCTACAAACACTTTTTTAAATTTACAAAAAGCCACTTATTATTTAGCTCAAGAGAAATTCACACAGGCCAGCAAATGCCTAACTTATGCCCAAGCGCATAAAAAAGAGTTGGACAACCGCCACCGTGCGTATTTGTATTTTACACAAGGAGTTGCGTCCTTTCACCACAAACCGCAAACTTTCCCGTTTACCCAAGCATTACATTATGATTATCTCTTAATGCCCAGCGAACGGAGTGTATGCTATTTAATGCGTGGGTTGATACGTTTGGAGAAAGAATCCTATGAGGTGGCCTACCAGGATGCCCAAAGCAGTTTACATGTACGGCCTCAAAACGATGTAGCCCATTATTTGAGGGCCATGGCGGGGTATCACTCCGGACATTTGACTCATTTACGACAAGATGCGCAAATTGTGCTCCAGAGCAAAGATGAATTAATAGGCAAAGCCATGAAATCAAATATGCGACACTTGCAAAAATTACTCCTCCAAGAACCCATCATTGACAAAGATTTTATGAATGCTTTAAATCACTTGTTTTTTGATGAATTGGATGATATGATTGCCTCATCCGAAACCCTCAGCGGATGTTTGGCAAATTGGAATGGTATGCGTTTGAAAACACAATGAACAACAGCAGCCAAAAGAGTTTGGAGTATTTACAGGCCGCATTATCCAAACTAAATACACTGGATTTGCCCGAAAAATTAAAGGAAATTAAAGAGTGTTTGCAACTCTGTGCAGACAGGCATTTTTCCCAAGCGTGTTTAGACCTAAAAGCCCCCGCCGGACCGGATATAACCCGTGCAAAATTGCGTGCTTGGAGAAAACAACTTCTGACAATTTTGGGACACTATAATAAAGCATACGACGCACTGGTAGATAAAGTAGCCAAATTGGCGGACTTATACCATATTCCTGTATTTGTAGAAAAGACAGAACAGCATAAATTCTAGATTCTATGCTTTAGAATTTATCGGGCGGCTAAAAACCGCCCGATAATCACATTATAAAGAAAGTGCTTTGATTGCTTGCGGTACTTGGCATTGCAAAACCGCCCGCCATTTGTCTGCCGAAAAGGATTTACCCGGATGTTTGATAGCGACGCAAATTGTCTGGAAATCCGGTGTAGTATTTACCGTAAAACGCTTGCGGATTTTAACACGTCCTATTCTTTCCCCCGTTTCTACGCCCAATTCATGAGTTGGAAATTCCAATTTCCTTGCATTCGAAATTACTGCCATGCTAGCAAAAATACACACATCCGGCTTTATGATATTCACAACCGTTGGGAACGTTTTCCATCCTTCAGCGAAATCTTTCTTATTGGGTCGTTCTTTCGGACTATCCATAGGGCGTTGAACTAAATTATACAATGCCACTCTTCCCCATACCATGCTTACTTGTTCCTTACAAACGGCTTTTCCGCTTAAACACTTTGCCAAACCATTAAACGTTTTGCTGTGCCAACGGTACTGCGGGAATAGTTGCTCTGCCACAATACGGCGCGTAAAATCAGGAAAAGCAAGAGCCTCTATATTGTTGCGCTCCCAGTTAATGTAATGGGATTCCAAGATGACAAGCACCTTACAAGCGGATGTAGGATATTGTTTGCCTACCCACGGATACCACGCTATTTGCCCCGCTTTGTGGGCAGCGACAAATTGCGCGTCAAAAGCAAATGATTGATATTTCTTGATTCCACTCGGCATAATTACGAACGACAAATCCCTTAAAAATCCCATTCGTGGTTTTTATCTTCCAAGGCCTTCTTGGTTTCTTCCACGCTGCGCAATGCCTTAAACGGCGAAGAAGCTGCCAGCATATTGATACTGCGTAAGGCCAAGTCCAACTGGCGGTCATTATTATGGACCATTGCCTCATCTACCAAGCTAAATAATTTGGCAAAATTTTTCTTACGTTCATCAAAAGACTTTTCCAAATATACAAGCATAACTTCTTTTTGTGCTTGAATCTTTTTGACCATAATCTCACGTTGAGCATTGATTAGCGTACGTTTAGTTTCTTGTACTTCGCAAAATTTTTGAACTTCAAAAGTCATTTTTGTTAAACGTCCTACAAACACTAACATCTTTTCCGGAGTAAGGTCTTTAGACATATCTTGCAACTCTTGATGAAATTGTGCTTCAAAAGCATCTCCGTCTTCGTATTTAGATATATCTACCACTTCGGGCTCTATTACTTCCTGTGGGCCCTGCTCTTCTGGCTGTGTTTCCAAAAAAGCCTGCACCTTTTCACGTGCAAACTCAATACCTTTCTTTTTCAAAAAATCTAATATTTCTTCCTTATTCATAAGTTACCAACTCCGTATTTTTTATTATTTCTCTTGTATGAGCTATTTCTTTGAGTCCCATATCATTCAAGTTTCCCACTTCATCCAGCAAAGCAATTTTAACTAACCCGATAAGTGCCTCTACCAACCGCGCCGTGGTGCGGAATGTTTTGTTGTAGTATTCATCTTGGGTATTAAAATCAGGGGCAAGTGGCTTAAGTCTTTCAAGAGCGGCCAATGCTTTTTGTTGTATTTCAAAAGTAGCTTTTGTCAGTTCATTAGCTCGCTCAACAATAGCATCCATAGCCACCCAGCTTCCTTCCATTTTTGCTATATCTACCGCCATATTGGCAGCTTTTTCGGTAATTTTGGTCAACTTATTAGAATAATGCACAGTAGCCATTAGTCCTGCGGCCACAATTGCCACTCCCGCCGTAGCCATAGTGGTAGCCGTGGTTAATGTAGCCGCACCGGCCGCCATACCGCCACCGCCAGAAGCAATACTTCCTCCACCTAACCACGCTAAGGTTGCATTGGTAGCCGCAGCCCCACTAAGCGAAGAAATAGCCGTACCCGTAGAAGCAGTTGCCCAAGCGGCAACAGCAGAAGTAACAGCAGCTGGTGTGCTAGCAGCTGTTAAAGTACCCAAAGTGCCTACCAATAGTGTATTGGAAGATAACTTTGATACCGACATATCTATATCACCAAATTCTTTAGCCACTTGTGGGGTAATTCCGATTTTTCCAAGCAATTCATAGTAGTTGATTTTATTTTTTTGATTCATATCTTTCAGACAACCCAAAAATTCTCCCACAACTCCTTGCAAAACCTCTAAACGTATCTTGCCTAAATCATTGATACTTTTTCTCATTTTCCGTTGGTGATATTGAGTCGTCTGGCAAGCAGTCTCATACCAAGGGGAACATATTGCTACTAATTGTTTGGCTTTCTTGCGGTCCTGATATGCTTTGATGCCCGTAACTGATTTGATAACTTTTTTAGGATATTTCACTTGTAATCTATAAGACCACCGAGCTACTTCGATAAGCCAATTCCCTTTGTATGCGTCGCAGGCATCTTCTATCACATCAAGCTCTACTTGCGTCAATTCTTCGTATTCCTGTTGATAATTTTTGCAAAGTTGTTGTTGCTTGTTTACATAGTCTCTGTTTATTTGTGTTAAGTCTAAAGATATCCTTTGAGAATGCTCTAAATAATTTACTTTTATAGGTTGCACAAGCACATCATCCTTATACTGCCCGAAGAAATACACTTCGCCCGATGGATAAAAAATAGTAAATGCTCCTTGCTTTTTCCCCTGTTGCCATGTTTGTATTTTATTTATTTTACCAGAGTGATAATAAAATTTTTCCGGACCGTTTTTTTGTCCATTTTTAAGGTAATAAATCTGACGCACAGCCCAAGAATCCGGATAATATCCAATTTGTTTTTTCCCATATACCAGACGTGCATATAATAGACCAATCCAACCGACAGTACACATATAAATCCAATGCACCATTGTTTTAAACGCACACAGTAACCAAGAAATAATTTCGGTTATCAAAAATATACTCTTACCAACACCTTCCATCAATAATTCACATAATTTTACAAAACCTATACCTAGCAGATATAACAACCCTCCTTCTAAATAAAGGATAATAATAGCACCTGCTATAATAAAAGGAGAAAGAAAGATTGTCCAAAAAGGATGAGAATTCCAACAATCCACAATAAAACGAAAATACCCCATTGGTAAAAACGAAAGGACAAGCCAAACAATTTTTATAATTTGTTCCACTCCCGTTGCGACAGAAAGAAACATGGAATTCCAATTTATTGACATATTTACTTGCTCCTAAACAGCCACGTTCTTCCCTGAGTCTTGGAATAAAACGTGCCTTTGCTAGTTAAGGCAATAATTTCATTACCCACAATTTGCAAATCTTTAAACTGCCCGGCGGTTGTGCCTAAATAACGCACAAGCCAACTGCGCCCGCCATTGTAAGAATATTCTATATGACTCGCATTTTTAGGGCTAATACGCAGCATTTCTTTACCCACCACAATTATTTGACTCATAAGACCCTCGTTATTTGTATCTTATCAAGTCTGTGCGACAACTCACTTGTCGCATTACTTTGCTATGCTATATTTAGACGGACAAATAAAAAGGCGGCGCGTTACGTTGAGCCTTTGGAATAACCCACATAACCGCCGCCTGTCCGTCCCCGAAAGGAGACAAACAAGAACGATTATTTTGAGGATTCCAAAGTGCCGCCGGACGTATCCGTCAGCTCTGCTTGGCCCCAACCAAGCTTCCTAAAATAATGCACAAATTCATAAGGGATAATTCCCTTATGCAAATTGTAACATTATTGGCACAGAAAATGAAATAGAATATAATAAAGTTATGATTAAATCTGCCACCTTGCATAAATTTACCCGTATTTTGTATCTACTTAATAAGTTAGACAGGGGGCGCATTACGCTTACGCAAGAAGCCAAAGAACTCGGCTTTTCCGCGCGCACCTTACAACGCGATTTACACGAGATAGAACGCGCCGGGTTTCCTTTGACCGAAATTGCTGCTGGGAGATATGGGTTTGTGGAAGGGTTTTCCTTGCGCAAGATGCCGCTTTCCGCGCGAGATAAAGCACTCCTTGCCCTTACCGGGCAGTTAGCCGAATCTTTGGGCTCCAACTGGCACGCCAGTTTTAAACGGCTGACCGAACAATTTGTGCGCCCCAATCCGCAAGATATCTACTTTATTAAAATGCCGCGGATGTGGCATAGTATTTCCCCTGCTATTTTGGAAAAATTAGAACAGGCCATTTTAACACACCAGTATATAGATGTTTATTATAAGTCCAAAACTAAACGGGCCTGGAGCCGTCAGGTGCGTCCCTTAAAAATAGCCCTATTTGACGGATTTTGGTACTTAATTACCCTTAATAGTTGGAATACCTTCATGAAATTTTCACTTGGGCGTATTGATCAAGTACGTACCCATGCTCAAACTTTTGCGCCTGTCGCCATTGACGACAAATTGGCACAGTCGCCCAATATTTGGTTTGATACGGAGCAAAATGTAGAAATTAAACTAAAAATTGCCCCACCCATTGCCGGATATTTTAAAGAGGTAGAATTTTTCCCCTACCAAAAAATTGAAAAAGAACTAAAAGACGGTTCTTTGCTCATTTCGTGCAAAACAGCTAATTTTATGCAGGTCCTTCCGCAAATCCAACGCTGGCTGCCCCCTATCCAAATAATAAGCCCCAAGGAACTGAAACAAACTTTGCATAAACAACTTGAGAATTATCTAAACAAATGTCCTAAACATATAGAACCCTAAAAACCCGGTAAGGTGTAAAAACAACTAGCAATAATCATAAATATAGCCCTACATGGTTTCCCTATAAATTCGACTTTAATTATCAAATAAAATTAATTTGTTTTATATATAATATGATATACTGTTTATATTATTAATAATTTCGTTTTCTAAATATGACAAATACTTTCAAATTGGTTATCAATAACATAGGACCATTAAGCGATTTATCATTTACAAAAGATATAAAAGCACTTAATTTGGCGATTTTTGCCAATAATGGATCCGGGAAGACTTTTATTAGTAGAGTTTTCTCCTGTCTTCAAGATGCCCAACAAAATAAACAATCTGTTGCAACTTCTCCGCTACTATCTTTTGGAGAAAAAAAGCGAAGTTTGAATTCAGCTTTTCTTCCAAACCAACCTCGAATTCCCCTGAAATAAAAAATATTTTCACGTTGACAGAGAATATTAATGAAGGACCCCATTGTTCTCAAGATTCCAAATGGATCATACACACATTTAATAGGGATTTTATAAATAGAAATCTCACCCTTAATACATTTACGCTCAAAAATGCTATCCCTGGAGAAATTATTATAGGTGAAACCAACGCAAAAATTGCGGAACTCGAAAACAAAAAAATCTCTCTCGTTTCCCAACTTAATGAACTTGAAGAAAAAATAAGGAATGATATTAATCAAGAAAAGAAAAATATCAGTACTGCTGTTAAATATATTTCTACCCTTAAAGAATATTCAAACATTACTTACGAACGTATTTTTGAAGAACAACAACCAACACAAAAAGTTCAAGATATAAAGATTAGCTTAGAAAAGCTACAAAATTTGCCAAAAGATTTACCCTCTTTATCTCAATTATATTTCCAACCAAATATAAAACCCTTGTATGAGATTAATCAATTACTGACAAGAGAAGTATCTCTTGTTAATGTAGCAGAAAAATACAAAAAGAAGATCCAAGAGCATTATTCTTTCATAGAACAAGGAGTTTCGCTTTTAGATACACCTCCCGCTGTATGCCCTTTCTGCGAACAATCTCTTAATGAAACAGCTAAACACATTATCGACGGATACATAACTTATTTCACTGATAAAGAAGGTAAATGTGCTAAAGATATATCACAAGCAAAAAATTATTTAAAATCATTAATAACACAAATTCAAACCTATCGCACGGAATTGCTCGATATTGTATCAAAATATAATATTCAAAAAGAATATTTCCCCTCCATAAAGGAACAAACTTTTTCTTTGGATATTGATTTTGAAACTATCGAGAACGACATTAAGGTTATTGATACTTTATTAGATCAAAAAATGCTTTCAAAAGAAAGAATTGACTTTGATTGTAACCGGCAAATAGATGCTATTGCGGACATTGTAGAAAAAATACAAAAAGAACTTCCATTACAAAACCAACTCGTCGTAGATTTAGAGGGTAAAAAGATTTCAACAAATGGAGAAGAAAAAAATTACGCCAAAATCTTTGCACCGCACTGCTATATGAATTACGCAATAAGAATCTTCCAGATATTAATAAAATTGTAAATTATCGGGAAGAAATAAATAAATTAGAACAAGAAATAAAGAAAAAACAAGAAAATTCAAAAATAGCAAAACAAGATGCAATTGACAATGAATTTTCTAAATTATTAAAAGAGTTCTTTAAGGATAGATATACATATGATCCCAAAAAGCATTTCCTTAAACTAAATGATACTTATCCATTACAAGAATCTGCTTTAGATAAAATAAGTGAAGGTGAAAAGAGTATTCTTGCATTTTGTTATTTCCTAGCACTGATCCACTCTTTAGTAAATAATAAAGAAGATTATCGACGATTGTTATTAATAATTGATGACCCTATATCAAGTCTTGATTTTAATTTTGTTTATCAGGTAGCGCAAGAGATAAGAGATCTCAAAATCAATTTTGAATTAATGTATTCTCGTTTTAGTATTTTAACTCATAATATTGAATTTATGAGTATTTTAATTAAAAATAAAATTATCTCAACTGCATTATTTCTAGATCATTCAAAATTAAGTGAACTAGACAGCAAATACCTATTGCCCTATGAACATCATCTGCGACATATTTTTGATATTAGTATTCAAAAATCGAAACCAACTTTTCAAACTCCCAATTCCATTCGACACGTATTAGAAACACTTTGTAATTTCAAATATCCTGAAATGGAACTCTATGATTTCGTAAAGCAAGAACATATTTTTGAATCTTGTAAATCTAGTTATAGCTTGATCCATGATTTGTCTCACGGACGCATTAGGACTTGTTCACCTTGTACCGATGCTAACTTAATAGATTGTTGTAAAAGTATTGTCCAATATCTCCAAACTATTTGTCCAGGCCAAATTACCCAATTACAAAATTAATAATTGTATTATTAACAACAGGAAAAGAACATATGTTTAACTGGATAAATAAAACATATACTTTACAAAATAAAAGGAGCACAACCAATAATTGGGGATGTGGGATTAGTAAACATCAATCCCGAAGTCAAATTTGCTGATACGCAAAATAACAACTTAATCATTGGTGGGAACGATAAACGTAATCAAACTTTTTTTAACTTTGGCCTGACATATCAAGATGTCCATAATATGATCCAAAAAGAACTCTTATTAGCCCATAATAAACTTATGTCCGAGATTGGCCCCCGATTGTTGCCTAATAATTGGGATGAAATGAAACAAGACTACGCATTTTTGCAAACTTATCTGGAAGCCATAAAAATCTCAGCACAAAAACATAACACAAACATAGACAAAACTATTGAAGAAATTATAATAGATAGAATAAATACAAAAAATGATTTTTTAAAAATAATTTCTCAGGAATCCATACGCACTATCAGCAAGCTTTTAGAACGTCAGTTTAGAATTCTCCATATCTTGGCATTATTTCACAAATGTAAGATTGAAGGGAAAGAAACAACAGATCTTATACAAAATCTTACGGTAACATTTAAACCTTTGTATGATACACAATTCAAAACTATTGATTTTGAATATTTATCATACACAGGTTGTTTATCTCTGGTTGAACCCGGTTATATAGACTTCAATCAAAAATATAATTCCAACAGATATCCCAATATAGACATAAAATCCGTCCAAGAATCTGATGTTTATCAATTCATAAAGAAGAAATGGGAAAATTCTGATCTAAAAAGATATCGTCCAACCGCTATTGGAACATATATTGGCCTCAAATATCATAAAGTAAAATTTGATATCGATATACCTAACATAGAAAAAATACTCGAAAAGTAACAGCTGGTATTCTATCAATAGATATAATAAAATATCTTTCCCAAGACACACATTTCTCTTGACAACCCCACATATTTAATGGCATAATATTGGCATATATGAGCGCCAATAATATGCCAATAACATTTCATCCAAACTACCAAATTACCCAATCTCTCTTAGAGAAACTCTATCAGATAGACCAAATCAAAGAGCAGGTCAAGGGTATGCCATTAACGTCTAAAGTCCTAGCCGGGCTTAAGGAAACCTCCCGCATTGTGACCACGCACTATTCCACCGTAATTGAGGGAAACCGTTTAACAGAGCGGGAAGTCCGGGAAGTGTTAAAAGGGCAAGCTATTCAGGGCCGGGAGCGGGATGAAAAGGAAGTAAAGGGCTATTTTCGGGCCTTGGATGAGGTGGCAGTACTAGCCAACAAGCATACCGTTACCGAAACGAACATCCAAACTTTACATGGGCTAATTATTGGCAATAATACTCCTACACCGTACCGAATGGAACAAAACTCGGTAGTAGATTCCCAAACAGGTATTATCATCTATATGCCCCCGGAAGCCAAAGATGTTGGTCCCCTAATGACCGGAATGGTGGAGTGGATTAACGAAAGCACCCATACCTTGCCTATCCCAGTGGTAGCGGCTATTGCCCATTACCAGTTCGTCACTATACACCCTTATTATGACGGCAACGGTAGAACTGCCCGTATTTTGACCACGTTGCTACTACACCAAAGTGGTTATGACCTTAAAGGTATTTACAATTTGGAAGAGTATTATTATCAGCACATCCAAGATTACTATAATGCATTGGCGGTAGGACCCTCTCATAACTATTATATGGGGCGGGCAGAAGCTGATATAACGGGCTGGATTGAGTTCTTTGTGTCCGGGATGCTTTATTCGTTCCAAAGCGTGCAAAAGCATTTACAATTACAAAGTGCCGAAAAGGACCAAAGCAAAACCATTAATGCATTGGATGGAAGACAAAAACAGGCGTTAGCTTTATTTGAAAAGAACGAATTTATTACGGCCAAAGAAGTGGAAGAACTGTTCCACTTTGCAGGCCGGACGGCTAGGCAGTTACTCCAAAAGTGGGTACGGCAAGGATTTGTAGTGATAGCGGACCCGTCCAAAAAGGCCCGAAAGTATAAGTTGAATAATTCCCTTAAAAAATAAATGTTTTCCCTATTCGCTCCCTGTTCAAGTTTTAGGGAATTTGGGGTACTTGTATTGGGGAATTTTACAATAAACACCTAATATTTAAGGATATTTTTATAATTTCCCTGTATTTTCCCTGTTTGACAGAGAATAAAGTTGCTAATTCTTGCCTGTTTGAAAGTATTTTTCCTCGCTTTATCGTCGCTTTGCAAAGTATCAATTCTCGCCACTTTGTCACCACTTTGGAAAAACAAAAAAGTGGCCCTTTTAGCCGCTTTATTGCCGCTTTGGAAAGAAAAAACCATCAATTTCTACCTGTTTCCAGCTTGTTTAGTAAAAAAATATCAGCATAGTGCTAGCAAAACTACACACTCCGCATTTTAGTTTTTGATTTTAAGCATATATCCCCGTTTGGGTTAACTCCCGACGGGGATTTTTATGCGCCACTTTAAGCGCGCTGTTTTTGGCCAGTTTTGTGAATCAAGGTATTTATTGATTATTTAGGATATCTTATGAATACTATTAAAGCTTTTATTGACGAATGAGGGACCAACGGTTTAAAAACGCAAAAAGATGGGAATTTAGATTTATTTCTGTCGCTATTCCGGTACCAGCGGGAACATGTCCGCTTACAAATTTATTAGGCAAAAAATTATCGTGCACCAAGTACATCAAGTTGCTGATTTGAAAATTGATATGGATGAATCGGGAGAAAAGGACTTTCAAAAAACTTTTAAGGAATATTTGGAACGCAAAGGGTTGCCCAATCTATTGGCGGACTTTCCGCATCTTTTTGTTAAAGATAACAGTTATCCGTTAATTCAATGGACTGACTTTTTGCCGGAATGTCTGTACAAATATAAGTAACTGCACCAACGCCGGACTGCATCGTACGCTCGTAAATTTGATTAATAAAATCAATTAACTTCGTTCCCACATTTCAACGGTTTTATATTCCGGCATTGTTTTTGCCTCTTTACAGAATACAAAAACAACGCGACAAGACCTTGTCGGACCAGTTAAATACACTATACATATCCCAATTTCAGACACAAGGAAAACAAGTATGAAGATAATTTTAAACTATATGGCACCAACGCCTAAAAGGGAGTCAAACAAACAGCAAGAGCAAGAAGACCTTGAAATTTTTCTCTTCAAATATATTTCTTCCAAGAGATTCATTACTACCGATTATTTTCGCAAAAACTTCGGGCAACGCCTAAAAGGGATTAGATTTCCGGCAGAATTTCAGTACAAAATAAAAAAATCCTATATTGACTGTTTACACTTATACCTTACCGAACAAAAAGATATAAGTTTCTTAGGAGCCCTAGCGCAAGAGCACCCTGAATGCTATGAAAAAGCAGAAAAATACTTAAAACAGTTTTTTCACACTTTGCTATATAAGACAGTCAAAACACAAGACAACTGCAAGGATATTTTTATACCGGATTATTCGTGGACTGAGGACTTAGACAAAATAGGCCTCATGTTTGCCCCCGCCAAAAACCATAAACCATAAAAAGGACGACAATATGTCGTCGTTTACTTTTACTAAACTATCTTTACCATAGAGAGTGTACGAGGGACAAGCCCAAGGACTACACAGCAACCTGCCCATGCAAGGTGCTAATGCTTGAAAGATGGCTCCTGTTCAAAAAGCCGTTTTTACAATGGCTCTTCTTGTTATACTCCTGTGAAATTTATCCTATGGAGTATTTGTATGACCTCAAACTTTGTAGTGCATGAACCAGACTTAAATTCCTGTTTGCAACATATTATCGAACACCCCGCAGATCCGCAATATAACAGTTTTATCATCAATGGCGATGAAGTTACCGGAGGACTGATTTTAGCGCAGTTGTATCATGATTTAAGTGAAAAACATCTAGGGCGGAAAATCTTATACTTGCAAAAAGATGCCATCTTGGATTTTATTAGGGCTAGGCCACACGAGATGCTGATGAGTTATCATCGTTTGCACCCAAACTTATTTTGCGTGCTAATTGCCGAGTTAGAATTACAAAACCTTAATAAAACCGAGCAAGACAAATTGGCCTTATTTCTAAAATCTCTGATGAAGCAGCATATACAGGTTGTCGTTTCTACATCGCTCGTTGCGGAACGCGCTTATGCAAACGCTTCTGCCATTACCCCTGAATTTTGGAGTTGGTATATGTCCAGCCGAGATTACGCTATAACCTCCTGTAAAGCTGTTTATACCAAAGATTTATCGGCGGCCCTTACCCTTGAGCAGGATAAAAAACGTTTCAAACTAATTTCATTATTTAGAAAAACCTATCACTTTGGGGAATTATACTCCGGTATTTTGGCAGAAGATGAGAAGAAGAATGTTAATAGATACTCTATACATCTCGGAATCTGTTGGCTAGGCTCTTATGAACCACCCCAAACTGCTTTTCCAAAAGCTATTTGCCCGCGCTGCAAAAAAACTGCTCTTAGGCCCTACTCGTGCATTGCCTCACCTCTTTCCGGCAGGCATGTCATTAAGTTTCATTGTCTTAATTGCAACGAACTCATAGCCACAAACGACGCCTTAGACTATTATCAACTCTTACGTACATACGGCACGCGCGCACGGTACCGTGTCGTGCCGCAAGAGGGGAGCAAAAAGGGAGAGTAAAGCCCTCCCTTTTTCCCATTTTTATACCAGTTCTGTAATGTTTCCCCTACCTGTCTAAAATCAAAATAACAAAAATTTTTCCTTAGAACATTTGCCTTATTTAGCGTACTGCAATAGAATACTCGCTTCATCAGACTGCCATTCTCTTCAAGAGATTGTTTTGATATATACGGCCGGCATGTTGGCAGAATCTACAATATCATCCGCAGGCCAAGTAATGGGATAATTTTCTACCATTGATAACGCATCGGAAAGAGCTTGATATTCTTTTGCCTCCGTCTAACCATGCTCCAAGTCTCATCTGGAAATCTCTGTTTCCAAACGCAACAAATCATAAAAATCTTTATCTTGCCCCCCGCTTAAAGGACGTCTTTTTGGCAAATTGCCACATGAAATTAATTCGCCAAAGAGATAAGGCTCCTCCTTTCGCACCTCCAAAGAAACCATAGCTCTTCCCCGCCGCAAATCAATACAAGCTTTGACCATATTTGACAAGGTATTTTAACACCGTATTCACCAGCTTATTTAGTGTCCATCGTTCTGTTGAAAATAGGCTTAAAACGCTGCGTTAACTACTGCACGGTGATCGCCTGCGTTCTCCTTTAATTTACACGAAAACCGATACCGTTTCCATAGGCACTGTGTTTCAGTTTTTGTTCCGTTTCCAACATTTCTTTAATGGCGCTACATTGCGTGCTCTTTCCCAAAATTTCTGCCTTATTTTTTACGAGCATAAAATCGCCCGGGGTTAGTTTATCCAGTCCGGCTGTTTCAGGCAGTGTAATTTTTATTCCAAAAAAGTAAGCGAAGGCATCCTTTACCTGCTGCTTGGTCAAGAAGTCGTATTTAACCTTAAAACTAAACCGCCGCAAACTGGCGGGATCTAACGACTCCATTAAATTCGTCGTGCAAATAAACGGATATGGATGAGACTCCATCCAAGTAAGCATTTCATTCACACTAGAAACTTCCCACGAACGTGTGGCTGTGGAACGGTCCCGCAAGAAACTGTCCGCTTCATCAAAAATAAGCATGGATTTATTATCTTTTGCCTGAGCAAAGGCTTTGGCAATATTTTGTTCTGTTTCCCCCACATAACAGCTAATTAAGTCCGAGGCCCTGCGGTGCAGCAGATCTAACCCCAGTTTGTCTGCCAAATACCGCGCATAGGCCGATTTGCCCGTTCCGCTTGCGCCATATAAACAAAGCGAAAAATTCAGCCGCCCCAAACTGGTTAATTGGGCAGTCAACACCTGCAAATCCATATCCGCATGAATTAAAGCTGGATAAAACTTGAGGTTTGTTTCCTTTTCTTCGGGCTGTTTACACCCGCCGTTGAGCGCCTGTGTCATAAAAGACAAATGGTCTTTTACGGTGTCCAACCCGCCTTTGGCCATGCGGGCCGCCTGCGCCGCTCTGGCAATCATAGACGGAGGAACTTCGTACTTTTTGGCAAGCGCAAACGTATCATCTTTTGTACAAGCAATTTTGTTGACGGACAGATACTTATTCCAAATTTTTTGCCGCACCTCTACCGGCGGTTTATCAAAACACACAGCCAAAGTAAAACGCCTGATATAGGCCGGATCCATGCGGTGTATTTTGTTGGTTGTCCAAATAACGGGGACTTCGTTATTTTCTAGCAGATTATTGATTTCAATTTTGCTGGCACGCGTTTGCGAACTGGAAAACACATCTTCCCCTTCGTCAAAAAGAAGACAACAATTCTTCACCTTTTTAAGCAAAAATTGCCTGCGGTATAACCGCTGCAAACGGTAGTTCCTTTCATCTTCCCCATTATTGCAAACCCCCACCGGATATAGGTGCAGCTTGGCCGATTGGGCCAACACATGGGCAAAACTGCTTTTCCCCGTGCCCGGCGTTCCATATAAAAGGATGTTAAACCCTTTGCCATGCTTGGCCTGTTTCATAAGACGCATGGCTAAACTGGCCGCTTCCACATAGGCAAAGTCTTTGGCGGTCAGGCCATCTTTTGATGATAACGCCGCCCCGACAAGGGCCTTATGGCGCGCCGCATCATTTCTGTGTAAGGTATGGATAAACCCGTGCGCCCAATCACTCAGCTGAAAATTCATTCTATAGCGCGTACGGAACAGGATGCCTAGCTGCATCAATGGGGCCTCCGCATTCAAAATGGAATTTCCCATGCCTCTAGGGTACCCCGCTATTGTGGTTAGCGTATCTTCTTCCGACTCCAAATCTGCATCAAATTTTTGTAAACACCCCTTTAAGAGTGTATTATTTTGCATGGCACTTAAAAAATATACAATACTACTCTCCCCTGAATTTAATCGGAAGGTACGCACCAGATAGGAAACATTTTTTTGGGACACAGTTGGCGGAATCTTTTGATAACCCTTCCCATATTTAGCCAATACTTGCCCTATTTCCGAAAGTATTTTTTGTTTTTCGGGGCAATCTCCAAAAATATCCGTTTTTTTCAAATCGGGCACGAGGTCTTCTTTTATTTTTTTAGCTGCCAGTATCAAATCCCGCTCAAAATTTTTCAAGGTTTTCAAGCGGGGTAACAGCTTGTTTAGATAGTAAAGTGTCTCATATTGTTCGCGCGTATAGTTCATAAATATTTCTCCCTTTTCGTTAGATTACTTATAGGATAACACCCCCAAACGACAGCTCTATGTCGCGCCAAAGATGTAAAAAACCCAGCAAAATACAGCGTACGAGAAAGCGTCCCGCACCTGTTGCCTGATAGCTGCGGTAAATTTAGCCGTATAATTGGCATAGCGCGGGTCAAAAAACAGCTGATGCCGCTCCCGTGTTTGCACATTTTGCACCGGCAAAAAATCACGCACCCATATATCGGGCAGTTCCACAGAGCGCACCTCATGGTACTGCTTTCATCAGGCCACAAATTTCTCGTAAAACTTTGTATGCCCGGGATATACTTGCTCCGTGCAGCAAGTGGGTTTAGCCGCATAAATTAACACTTCTCCTCGTTCAAACATTTTTTCCCAACGCAGAGCCGTGTCTTGAAAATGCGCCAAACGCCAAAATAACTCTTTTTTTATATTCAGCAGAAATCTCGGGCGCCTTCTCGCGTGGGAACTAATACTTCATATCAATTGCGGCAACGGCGTCACTAACCAGTTTGGGTATAACAAACTTTTCGTCAGAAGCTTTAAGTAGCAGACTCAGCGCAGTAAGTCGCAGCCGGTCTTTTTGACGGCACAGATATAAACCTTCCGTTTTTAATTCTGTTTCCATTTCAAACACAGAAAAGGCCGCTCTCCACTAGACAGATAGCTAAGACAGACACCGTCGGCATATCCGGCACAAAACTATCCAGTTTTTAACATATTTTTGAACGAAAGATTTCTCAAAAATGGCTTCCGAACCAGTACACTTCTTAAAACGGATGTGGGCAAAAAACTTTGGTATCTTTTAGCACTTACGGACCATGACAAATGATGAAAATTTCGTTTGTAGAAAACAACCAAATGACACGAAACTTGCAAATTCCCTGTTTAACAGAAAAAACAATTCACCGCACATTTATTGTCCCTTCAATAAAAAAATGGTAGCATTGTGCTAGAGAAACCAAAAGCACCGTATCCACATAAAAATCCCGCACAAGTGGGGTTTTTATGTTTATAGGGTTTTCTATAAGAGCGAACCAATTGCTTGGCACCGTATCCGCATTTTCATGGCCTTGGTCCGAAAATAACCGATTTTTTCTATACGTATGCACATACAAAAAGCTTCTTTTAAGCATCTGCCGCAAATTACGCCTGTATATGAACAGGCCAGACAATTTATGTCCGCCAACGGAAACGGAAAGCAATGGATTAACGGTTATCCCTCCGAAGAAATCCTGCGGCGGGATATTATGGAAGGGAATTTATAGCTGTGTGTACATCAATACAAACTTGCCGCCGTTTTTTGTTTCAAAATAGGCGATGATCCAACCTATGCCGCAATAAAAGGCCAATGGCTGCGCGAAGAAAAATACGCCGTTATACACCGTTTGGCCGTGGTACAACACGGCCGCGGCATTGCCTCTTTTTGCATCCGTTGGTGCCTGCAACAGTGGCCAGATTTGCGCATAGATACACACGCCGACAATATTCCCATGCAAAAAACATTGCTAAAAAACGGTTTTGTCTATTGCGGCATTATTTACACGGACAACGGCACGGAAAGAAGAGCCTATCAAAACGCCGCGCCCGCACCCATCAAAAAACACAAAACGCCTAAAAAGCGCTCCTAAACGTATGAAAAAGTATGCAATTATTTTATGGTTTCTGCCCGTCCTAGCCTTTGGCACGGAAAATATAACCGTGGGAGAAATACGCATTTACACCACCCGCATAGACCCCGCTGTGGTAGCGAAACAGTTCCCTCTTAAAACAGGAGACCCGTTTACGCCTCAGGCTTACGAAGAGGCGCAAAACAAACTGCACGATATGCGTTTGTTCAAGAAATTGGATTTTTCCGCCGAACAAACGGACGGCAAAACAAACATTTCCATTCATGCCGAAGACGGATATTACTTCTTTCCGCTGGCATTCTTTTCCTCCGGAGACAAAGATGTGTTTTTCATGTCGCTGTTTGAGGGAAATTTTTTCAAAAAAGGAGAAACGGCTTTTGCTTTAGGTGGGATCAGCGATGACGGATATACTTTTTCCGGTGGTGTCAGCATACAAAACCATTTTTTCCACATTGGCTTTACCAAGCTGGATACGGAACTGCGTTTTTATCAGGACCATTGGTCCAGCATGTACGGCGTCATGAACGTAGCAGACGACGAAAAAGAATACGGCGCACCATTGTATCGTTGGAATATGCGCGATTATGATTTTAAGCTGACTTATGCATACGCTTTTGGAGATTTTAACGCTTTTGTTTCCCCCCAATTCAAGCACACCTCGTATTCCGAAAAAGCGGATGGCGGCAATCACAATCAATTTTCAGCGGGGCTGTCTTACCGCAAACGCATACGCACTTCTTCCGGCATGGGCGCATGGTTTGGTTTTGGTTTATCCGACAAACAAAACATGCTTTCCGATATGCCCGCACCGCGTTATTCTTATGCGGCCGATGCCGCGTTTACCAAAGGGGGAAATTGGTTTGGCGCCGATTACGACATTACCAAACTGTCCCTAAACTTCCTGTGGCAAATGGAACTGAAGCAACATCATATTTTATCCGTGCAGGCCAAAGGCCAAAATGCCTACGGCTCTGCATTTTCGGATCAAATTTTGTCCTCGGATTTACTGAGCGGCCAAGGCCGTTACCGCCGTTTGATACGCGGTAGGCGCGGCGCCGGAGCAGCGGTTTCCTTTCTGTTTTATTTATTACGAAACGATACAGGACTGTTGGCTCTGCGTCCTTTTTATGAATTGGCATACGTCTATACCCAAAACGCCTACCGCGACCATAGCGGTGCGGGGGCCACACTGTCTTATAAATTCTGGCGCTTCCCGTTCCCGCTGGGCATAAACTATACACGCAATTTAAGCGACGACAGCAACATGGTGTCTTTTGTTTTCGGCGGCCAGTTTTAACATTGCTTCTGCAATTTGCCCCGTGCGATTTTCAAACCCGACGACGCGACGCCATTCCGTTTCTTGCGGCTTTTTCCAAAGCGTTTACAGAATGACCATACCCTAACCGCACACCGCCATAGCCGGCCACAGCAGACGGCACGCCGCATACATTATCCTTCGGAAACGCATCTTTCTTCGTTTTGTATATGATATAAATTTCCCGTCATACTCCCCTAAAAAGCCCCCTCCCGAAAGCAGAGCAAAAAGCAAACGCCGTTTACTTTCATGCCGCTTTGCCTCCGCTTGCATACATTTTGTTTTCCTGAAGCAAACGCCTTCAAAGCCTCTTGCTTTTATACTATAATAGAAGAGATGTTTTTTCCATATTAATAAGGAGGGTTCCATGTGGTATGGTATTTCGGCCCTGCGCCCTTTTGAACAATATGCGCTGTTTGGCGTATTGTTTATTGCGGTGCTGGGGCTTTTATATGCCCTTTTTCTGCGCAACCAAGTACTGCGCGAAGACATGGGTACGCCGGCCATGATTAAAGTATGGACGGCCATTAAAGAAGGCGCCAACGCCTACCTGAAAAGACAGCTCAAAACCATTTTGCCGCTTATCGGCCTTTTGACCGTTTGTCTTTTCCTCTCGGTATACATTGTGCCGGTATCGCACGACGCCGCAGAACGTTTTGCGGGGCTGGCGCCGGACAGCGTCAAACTGATTGCCGCCTTCGGCCGTGCGGGCGCATTCATTTTGGGTGCGGTGTTTTCGCTCTTGGTCGGTCAACTGGGCATGCGCATTGCCGTTGACGCCAACGTACGCGTGGCGGCCGCGTCTAAACGCAGCTTTGGCGACGCCTTGAAAATTGCTTACCGCGCCGGTACCGTTACGGGTATGTTGACCGACGGTTTAGGGTTGTTGGGCGGCACGTTGATCTTTATTATTTTCGGCATTGCCGCGCCGGACGCCCTATTGGGTTTCGGCTTCGGCGGTACGCTGTTGGCGCTGTTCATGCGCGTAGGCGGCGGTATTTATACTAAAGCCGCCGACGTCGGCGCGGACTTGGTGGGCAAAGTGGAAGCGGGTATTCCAGAAGATGATCCGCGCAACCCCGCCGTGGTGGCCGATTTGGTGGGCGATAACGTAGGCGACTGCGCCGGTATGGCCGCGGATATCTTTGAGTCTTACGAAGTTACCATCGTATCTGGCTTAATTCTGGGTATTTCGCTTTGGCGCATTACGGGCCATCATGAATGGATCGTTTATCCGCTGTTAGTGCGCGGTATCGGCGTATTATGTTCCATTATCGGCACGTACGCCGTCAAAGATTCCAACCGCACCGCCGGAAACGCCATGAAAGCCATTTTCAAAGGCTACAGCATTTCCGCCATCATCTCCATTGTTATTTTTGGAGCCTTAGCCTACTTCTACATGCAGGACGTGCCGGGCGGCTGGTGGCGGCCTTTTGCCGTAACCACCATCGGTATTTTGCTGGCTATCAGCATTGACCGCTTGACCGAATACTTCACGGGCACGGACAAGAAACCCGTGCAGGAAGTCAAAAAAGCCACCACTACTGGTTCAGCTACGACTATTTTGGCCGGTCTTGCCGTAGGCATGGAATCGGCCGTTTGGACAACCGGTGTGCTGGCGGCGGCCATTTTCTGTTCAGTCATGGTGTTCGGCACCATTGACGGCTTAACCGCTGCAGAATCATTCACCTTTGTGCTTTACGGCGTGGCCATGACCGGTATCGGCATGTTGACGCTGACGGGCAACAACGTGGCCATGGACTCTTTCGGCCCCATCGCCGACAATGCCAACGGTATTGGTGAAATGTCGTGGCACGGACAAGACGATGCCGATACCAAAAAAGCCCGTCAAATCATGGCGGACTTGGACGGCGTGGGCAACACGACCAAAGCCATTACCAAAGGCGTGGCCATCGGATCTGCCGTTATAGCGGCCGTGGCGTTGTTCGCTTCTTACATGGTAGACGTAAGCAATGTACAAACCTTGCTGAATGAAGCGTGGAAAGCCGCCGGCGAAGATAAAGCGCTGGAGCTTTTGTCCCAAGTGGGCATAGTGGTCTCCAACCCCACGGTGTTTGTAGGCATGCTCTTGGGAGCGGCGCTGCCGTGGTTGTTCTCGTCTTTTGCCATTAACGCCGTCAACCGTGCGGCGGGCTTGATTGTTATGGAAGTACGCCGGCAGTTCAAAATGGGCGTGCTGGAAGGCAAAGCGCAGCCCGACTATACGCGCGCGGTAGGCATTTCCACCGTAGCCGCACAAAAAGAACTTATCGTACTGGCTACATTGGGCATTGTGTCGCCCATTTTGGTAGGCTTGGCTATGGGCGTAGAAGCTTTGGGCGGATTCCAAGCGGGCATCATCGTATCCGGCCAGCTATTGGCCGTATTTATGGCTAACTCCGGCGGCGCGTGGGACAATGCCAAGAAAGTGGTGGAAGACGAACCGTCCGACATCGCCGCCAATACCGGCAAAGGTTCCGAACGCCATAAAGCCAGCGTCGTAGGCGACACGGTGGGCGACCCGTTAAAAGACACCGCCGGTCCGGCTGTGAACCCGCTGATTAAAGTGGTAAACATGGTGGCCGTCATTGTGGCCCCCATCATCGTAAACTATCACAACGATTACACGCCGCTGGGCAAAATCGGCTGGGTATGTGTGGTGGTGCTGTTAGCCGTTTTGACTTGGGCCATACTCAAGAGCAAAGCTCCCGCTCAAGACATTACGGCGCAAAAATAAGTTTACGGCAACGCAAAACCCCCGCTCAAAAGAGCGGGGGTTTTTAATTGCGCTTTCATTTCAAATAATAATCATTATACCCGTTGTTTGTGCCAAAATATTTTCCGCCCAAATTTATACATAATTGATTTTCCAATTTGCTGTTTTCGGCCGCCAGACAAATAGGATGCGAATAATGTGGAGATACGCTGTAACCTAAAGAGCTGTTTTTGAGAAATATACAGTAGGCCGTTCCTTTAGGTTGCCCGCCAGCATCAACGGAGCCGTCATAAACCCTGCAAATATAATCTTCGGTTTGGCAGGAGTCACCCTCTTCTGATACTTGGCATCCGCTCAGCTGCACATCCAATACGCGCATATCCGTCGCATATGTCCCGTTGGCCATATAGTATACATCTTGCGCGCGACGCAAAGAATTAGCCGTAACTATTGCTTGTGTATAACGACTTTTTAGAACCGCCAGTTGATAATGAGGAAAAGCAATGGCAGATAATATCCCTATGATAAGTACCACGACCAAAAGTTCAATCAGCGTAAAACCGGCCCGTTTGGCAAAATAAGGCTGAGATCCTGAGTTACAACCTCTCAGGATGACGTCTTTTTTATTGCCGCGCGGATTGTTTGCTAAGCAGTTAACAGAGTCGCAACTCTTCAGGATGACGTTCTTTCTATTGTCATGCGGATTGTCTGCTAAACAGCCAACAGAGTTGCAACTCCTCAGGATGACGTTATCCATAAATCCGCCTAAAACGCCTTTAGAGCGGTTTTTATCTTGCAGATACATTTTTTGATAAATTTTGCTCATATGCAAAATTTATCAAAAAAAAAAAAACAATTCAAGGCTTTTTAGAAACATCTCAAACAGCAGGCGCTTATTTTTTCCCTAACATTACGGACATTTATAAACCAATGCGCCATACTGCACGCCATTGACGTAAAAATCACGGAAATATTCATCCGACGCACTCAGCCCGTCCTGCCGCGCCGTACGCAAATACACCACATTGCCGCCCAAACGCTGCGCGTTGGAGCGGATATTGTCCAGCCACGTATCCGTCCAGCCGCGGCCGGAATCATTTTGATCTCCCAAAATCCCCGCCACAAAGACACAACCCTGCGGTTTTTGGCCGACGATTTTAATCTGAACGGTTTGCGCTTTTGAACGAGGCTGCGGCGCACCGACCACACAGCCTGCCGTCATCATGCAAAACGCCATGCATAAAAATCCGTATTTCATTTTTTCTCCTTTTCTGTATGTTCCGCCACACCCAAATTTCTCAAAAAAGCTTTGTTATTGTAGGGCCGACCCAAAAATTTTTCCACCATTTCGTTTTCATCTTTAGCCGCCCCCGGGGTATAAATATATTCGCGCAATTTTGCTCCCAACTGTTCATTAAACAGGCCTTGTTGTTCAAATTGCGCAAAAATATCTTCCGCAATCATTAAAGACCATGCATATACATAATACCCCACATCATAAGGATCGGTCAAACTCATAATATGGCCGAAACTGGCTTGAGGATAGGTCCCTTTTGTCAGCGGCGTACCTGTAATACGCTCAATCATGCGTCCGTATAAGCGGGTGCTATGCACGCGTTTATTCATACAATGTGCGGCAACGTCAAACTGCCCCAAGAAATTCTGGCGCAGAAAAGCCGTAGCTTCCCCTGCACGGCGCGAACGCACCAAAGCGGACGTCAAAGCGTTCGGCAAAGGTTCTCCCGTTTGATAATGGGCCGATATTTTTTTCAGTACTTGCGGCTGCCACGCCCAATTCTCCAAAAGCTGGGAATGCGTTTCAATATAATCCCATGCCACATTGTCCCCTGTCAGGCTGGCGTAACGGGACGAAGCCAAAGACATCTGCAGAACATGGCCGAATTCATGAAAAAGCGTTACCACGTCCGCATGCGTCAATAAGGCGGGAAGACCTCCTCCGGCCGGCGTAAAATTAGCCGCTATAACAACGGAAGGGATTTGATAGGTGCCGTCCGGTTTTTGGAAACGGTCAATAAAACTCCATGTAGCCGCGTGCGTATATTTCCCGTCGCGCGGATAAGCGTCCAAATAAAAATAAGACACGATGTCCCCGCTTTTTTTATCTTTGATGACATATGTTTGTACATCCGAATGCCATGCCAGCAAAGAGGCGCTTTCCACACGCAATCCAAACAAAGAACCAAAAATATCAAACATACCGGCCAGCACTTTGTCCGCGGGAAAATATTCTTTTATTTTTTCATCGTCCACGGCATATTTTTGTTTTTTATACTGATTGGCCCAGTATGCCGTTTCCCATGCGTTCAGAACGGCACCGTCTTGACCCGTTTCCTTTTTTTTCAACGCCAAATATTGCCGCGTTTCTTCAGCCGCCAACGGACGAATTTGCATTTCCAAATCTTTCAAAAAAGTTTCCAGCGTCTCATAGTTTTGCGCCATACGCTGTTCCAGCACATAGTCGGGATATTTTTCATATCCCAGCAAACGCGCAGTTTTTGAACGCAAAAGCAGCGTATCTTCCAACAATTTGACGTTTTCTTTTCCGCCGCGTCTGGCAAATTTCATATGCAAGGCTTTGCGTACATTTTCGTTTGCGGCATTGGCCATAAACGGATTATAGTCCGGATATTTCAGCGTGATAATATACTTGCCGTCGTCCGTACGGTCCAAACGGTTGATATAGGTATCTTCCATGCCTTCCAGCTCTTGTCGCGTTACTTCCAGCTGGTCCTGATAATTATTCAAATTGACGTTATAGCGGGTAATTTTATCCAAGCGCTTTGCATTCAGTTTCATCAATTTTTTCAGGTCTTTGTCCGGCAGATTCATCCCGTTTCTTTCAAATTTAGCCAGCCACTTTTCCAGCATGCGCCGTTGCTCCATGTCCAAAGACGGTTCTTGATCGGCATAATCTTTCAAAGCGCGGTATATGTCTTGACGGGTAAACAAGTCCGCCTTCACACGGCTGCCTTGGATTTCCAGCTGCGCGGCGGCGGAGCGGACGGAAGCGTCCTCATGAAAATAGGCCAGCAGAGACAAAGCTTTCGGCACGAACCAATAATTTGTATAGGCGTTTTCCAAAGCCCATGCGGTATTTTCAAAATCTCGCTCCTCTTCGGGGATGCTCAACACGGCCGCCACACCGGCCTCCAGTTCCGCGCGCGCAGTCGCTTCCAAAGCGGTTATTTCCGCCGGTGTATAATTAAAACGCAGCAAACCGTTTTCAAACAGTTTGTCATAAGCGCCGCCAAACAAAGCGGGCGCAGCGGCCATGCCGGTTAACACAGTAACGAGTTTTTTCATATTTTTAATTATAACAAACCCTCCCGCAGGCACGGGAAAATGCTCTGAATTTCCTATAATATAAATATGGATAAAGACCAAGGGGTTATTGTAGCCAAATCCGCGGGGTTCTGCCCGGGAGTAAAAGGCGCTATAGATAAAGTGCTGGAGCTGGAAGCCGCCGGCAAAAAACCCGTTTATACTTTGGGACCGCTGATCCACAATAAACAAGTAACGGACATGTTGGCCGCCAAGCAAATCACTTCTGTAGACCGCCCCGAACAAGCGGCCGACCGAAAAGGGGTTTTGGTCATTCGTGCGCATGGCATTACGCCGGCATTTCACGATGAAGTGATGCAAAGCGGCATGGAAGTGGTTGACGCCACTTGTCCGCTGGTCAAACACGCCCACGAGGTAATTTCCAAATACGCCGCGCAAGGTTATCATACCGTTATTATAGGGGACGGCGGCCATGCAGAAGTCATAGGACTTTTAGGCTGCACGCTAGGAAAAGGAGTGGTGGTATCCGGCCCCGAAGAAGCCAAAAAATTGCCCGCTTTTGATAAAGTGAACGTGGTGGCGCAGACCACGCAAAAAGAAAGCGTTTTTGAAGAAACGGCAAAAATCATCAAACAAAAATCCACCGTCTGCCAAATATCCAACACGATTTGTTTCCCGACTAAACAACGTCAAAACGAGACCATGCAGATGGCCCGCAACGCGGACATGGTGATTGTGGTGGGAGGCAAACACAGTGCCAATACCGCCCGTTTGGCCATGCTGTGCCGAGAGCTGGCCCCTCAGGTGCTGCACATAGAAACCGAAGCGGAACTGACGCCGCAACAAGTGCTGGGACCGAAAAAGATTTTCATTACGGCCGGCGCTTCCACGCCCAACTGGGTCATAGACCAAGTGGCCGAGTGGGTGCGTCAAACGCGCAAGAAAAGAAATCAAGGCGCCGTCGGCTTCCTGCAGCGCGTATGGGCTAAAACCGTTTCTTATTCTTTTTATACGGCTTTCGCCGCCATGGCGCTGACATATGTATGCATGAAATTGGAAGGTTTGCACGCACAGTGGGCGCCTTTGCTGTTTTCATGGCTGTTTGTCTTTAGTTTAATCACCGTTAACCGCGCGGCGGAAAATAAAACCCGTCCCGCCGGACGTCTGCCCGCATGGACGGGCTACGCCGCCGCGCTGCTGGCCGTTATTACCGCTGCATGCATGGGAATACGCGTGGGGATTATATCCGCCGTTTTATTGACGGCGGGCCTTTTGTATCCTTTTAGGCATCTGTCCAAATCCAAACTTTTGTCTTTGCCGGGGACGAAAGACTTCTTTACCGCGCTGGGCTGGGGCTTTGCCTGTGCATTTTTGCCCGCATTTGCCAACGGCATGATTTGGCGCAAAGCTTTGTTTTTGGCGGTGTTTTACGCCGCGCTTCTGGCTTTCATGCGTTCCGTTACGCTGGGTTTTACTTCGGCAAACAAAGATTTGATTATCGGCAAAGAAAGCTTTTATAAGGCTTTCGGCATCGGCATTACCAAGCTGGCGGTGGCTATATTGCTTACCGCATTGACAGCGGTGTTGATTACCCTGTTGATTATTACATGGAAACCGGCCTTGGTCGGCATGCTGCTGTTGGGAAATTTCTACACGATTTTTATAGTAATATACTATTATAGCCATACCGCTTCGCGCGGCGTGAAAGAAGAAACCTTAATAGACGGGCAATTTTTTGTGCTGTGGCTGTTGGCGTGGTTTTCCCGTTTTATTTAATTTCCGGAGGAAGTATGAGCATTAAAAAAATAGGCATTTTAACGGCGGGCGGAGATTGCCCGGGTCTTAATGCAGTGGTACGTGCGGTAAGCAAAAACGCTTTACGCCACGGGGTTCGCGTTCTGGGATTCAAAAACGGATTTGACGGTCTGGTAAAAAATGATTTTATAGAGATTGATGAACACGCCGTTTCAGGTATTTTGACGCTGGGCGGAACCATATTGGGAACCAGCAATCTGGCCAATCCGTTCCGCTATACGCTGCCTCCTTTCGGCACGGCGGAAGAACCTAAAGATCTCTCCTCGGTAGCCATGCATAATTTTAAGGCAAACGGACTGGACGCGCTGATAGCCATAGGCGGAGACGGCACTTTGCATATGGCCCAACAATTTGTGGACATGGGCATGCCGGTGGTCGGCGTTCCGAAAACCATAGACAATGATCTTTCCTGTACGGATTTGACTTTTGGCTTTGATTCCGCCATGTCCGTCGCCACGGACGCCGTGGACCGCATACATACCACCGCCCAAAGCCATCACCGTGTGATGATTATTGAGACCATGGGCCGTTATGCGGGCTGGATCGCGCTGCGGTCCGCCATAGCCGGCGGCGGGGATATTGTGTTGATACCCGAAATTCCTTACAATGAGCAGGTAATTGTAGATTATATTTTGGACCGGCGTGCCAAAGGCAAAAATTTCAGCATCATCGTCGCCGCCGAAGGCGCCAAAAACGAAGCCGGCGAACAGGCCGTTACGCGTACTATAGCCGCCAGTACCGATCCCGTACGTTTGGGCGGTATCGGATTTAAGATAAGCCAGATGGTGGAGGAATCCTGCCACGTGGAAAGCCGCGTCGTAGTGCTGGGGCATTTGCAGCGCGGCGGTACTCCGACGCCGTTTGACCGCTGGCTGTCCACGCGTTTTGGAGCGCGCGCCATGGATTTGGTGTTGGAAGGCAAGTTCGGCTATATGGTGGCTTTGCAAGGACTAGCTATAGGCGAATGCAAAATATCCGACGCCATATCCAAACTGAAATTGGTGGACCCGAACAGCGAAGAAGTACGTACCGCGTTGGAAGTGGGCATGAGTTTCGGCTCGGCTAAAATAGGATAAAATATGAGCGATAATTTAGACATACTTTACGGCATTCACGCCGTCATGGAAGCGTTGAAAAGCAAAAAACGCAACGTCGTACAACTGTATGTGGCAGACAATAAAGCCGGCCACCGCGCAGTGGAAGAAATTATCCGCACGGCCAAGAGAAACAACGTCAAAATAGATCGCATGGATGTACGCATGATGGACCGCCTGACCAAAGGAGCCAACCATCAGGGCGTACTGGCCAAGGCACAACCCGTGCGGCTGATGAAACTGTCCACGGCTTTATATGAGTCGGACGGCAATAAAAAAGATTTATGGCTGGCCGTAGACGAAATGACGGACCCGCAGAATTTAGGCGCCATTATCCGAAGTGCGGCGTGTTTGGGCTTTTCCACCATTATTCTGCCGCAAAGACGTACGGTAGGTTTAACTCCGGCGGTGTATAAAGTGGCCTGCGGAGCGGTGGAACGCGTTAATATCGTAGAAGTAAGCAATCTGTCCAATGCGCTGTTAGACTTAAAAGAAGAAGGGTTCTGGGTGTACGGCGCCGATATGGAAGGGCAGCCCATTACGGAGACAGACTATGCTTCCCCCGCCGTGCTGGTCATCGGCTCCGAAGGAACGGGCATACGCGAAAAAACGGCCGAAAACTGCGACCAAATTATTTCCATTCCGCAAAAAGGCGGCGTGGAAAGCTTGAATGCGTCGGCCGCAGCCAGTATTATTATGTATGATATGTTTTCCAAAGTTCAGCTGAAAAAATAATAATCCGTTGAAAAAGCCCCCGTTTGCAGCGGGGGCTTTTTATCAAATTGCCAACGGACAATATCAGCACATCCAACATTGATTTCCCACGTCCCGTATGCCCAACATTTTCAGTACATTATAGGGGGTTTCTCCCTCAGCACATGTACTGCCCGAATTAGATCCTACAAATTCCCCGTCATCATCCAAACAAATGCAAACATCATACTTTTTATACCACGCGACAGGCCGTTCAGAAGCGCCATATAATGAATACAAAAAATCTTTCGTTTCCATACCAGAATCTCCCTCGCCGACGGCATCGGAAATGCGGACAGACAGATTGTCCCAATTCCTGCATTCGCTGCTGCCTTTGCCCAATTCCAACTCACACATTTTTTTAGCTTGTACAATATTTTTCAGATTAATAAATGCCTCCGCAAAACGCGCCTTGTCCACGGCGCGGGTATATTGCGGCAGCGCGATGGCAGACAAAATGCCGATAATCAGTACGACAACTAACAGTTCTATGAGGGTAAATCCTCTTTTCATTTTTTGCTCCTATAATGATATTTAATTCATCAAAAACGCATCTTAACAACATTTAATTTTTCATCACGTAAGGGTATCAAAAAAAAAAAACGAGTCAAGGCTTGGGCGGTTTTCAGTCCATAAACGGCAACAGCTGCACAGTCATGGCAACGGCATAACAGTAAAAGAAGTATATCAGAAAACGCATCTCATCATTTCCAAACGGCTTTACCGGACATTCACTCCACTTTGTTTTATTTATAAGACTGAGATTGGCGGCTGTAACCTTCTTCAGAAATGACGCGTGTTTGTAAATAAAATCGGTTTGCACGGCCCCGTTCGTAACAACAAAATCTTCTGCCGCAAACTGACAGGATGGTGAAAATTGAACAGAAATTTGCCCCGCCTTCGACCTGATGCCATGCGCTTGCACTGGCGGTCCAACTGCGGGGCGAATTTATCCAGATTTACAAAACCGTGGTTGGGGCTTACATCCAATAGCAGAAATGGACATTATAAACACCGGTCCTCTTCCAAAGCCGCTTTTCCTAAATATACAACTCCAGCTTGTCCAACTGCTCTCCCCGCTCGTTATACACAGTCATAGTCAATTTTCTATCGGAAATTTTAACATCCGCATAATGGTAGGCAGACACAAAACGCGCAGTAGAAGGATGACTGCTTACGCGGCGGGTGGGTGTTGCGCCGCCGCCGCCCAGCGTTACATAAGTTACGCCGCGCGGATTGGGTTCGTCTTGGTACATGGGGAACGTGCGTTCATAGTCCGCTTCCGCTCCCTGCAGCACTAAATCCACTCCATAGCGTTCAAACAACGGAATAAAATTAGCGGCCGCCTCATTGGCAGGCCCTTTCTGTCCTGTGGAATACATGGGGGCATTGACTACGACTATTTTCCATTTTTCTCCCGCGCCGGCCAATGTGGTGCGAAGCCATTGGTATTGGGTGGATTTTTCATCTATATCCGGCGCCCACACGGCCCCATAAGCGGCATTGGCGTCCAGAAAAATAAATCGGGCGTTTGCCGTATCAAAAGAATAATATTTCGGAGTGGCATTGGACCAACTCATATCATGAAAGCGCGAATAATTGGTGCGTATAAAAGATTTGCTCTCCCGATTGTCGCGATCGGGACCGTATTCATTGGCGCCCAGCGCGATAAACAAAGGAGTCTTTTTTAAGACATCCTTATAAGGGGCAAAAAATTCCCTATCTGCGTCCTCGTCCAATCCGCTGGCCGTCAAATCACCGGTATGAATCAAAAAATCGGCGTCTGTTTGGGCCATTTGCTGCGCCAACAGCTTTTTAGGATCCTCTCCCTCCGTTGTTTCGTTGCGCGCTTTGCCAAACAAGCCGGCCAACACGGACGTTTGTGCTTCATTTTCCTGCGGTATGGCTTGCGTGGAAGTGTCGGCCGTATTGCCAAAAGCCAAAAAATGCACTTCTTTGCGTTCTGCACTATAAAGCGTGCGGAAAGACCCCTCCACCGGAACCTGTACGCCGTCGCGGGCCGTATTATACACATACAGTCGGTAACAAAAATCCTGATTCGGCACCAAACCGTATAAAATGGCTTTATGCTGCGTTCCCTCCGGATTTATCTTGAGTATTTGGTTGCAGCGAGGCGAAGGACCATATTCAAGCCATGCTGGAGTAGGTTCATCGGTTTGCCAGCGCAATACCATGGTGGACTGCGTCGGATCCTCAATATAAGGTCCCCGTATGATCTGGGCAGCGTATGCGCCGGATGTACACAAAGTCAACAGACAAAGAAACAAAAATCTCATAAAGATATTTTAGCAAAATATCCACCCTTTCCCACGGCCCCGTTTCAGGTGCTCTTCAGATAAAATTTTCCTGTAATACGGGCGCAAATTTTGCTAAATTATGTGTATGAAGAAAATCTCTCTTTCCTTAATGTTGTTTTTGGCCGCGCTGGGGGCGCAGGCCGCGTCGGTAAATACCTCGTTTTCATATGCGTATTCTTCCGATTACAATCAAGCGCGGGCCGGAGCTTCCGTACCGCTGGGCATTAATGCGGCCTTTGGGCTGGAAGGACGTTATGTGGAAGATAAATTCTCCCTTGAAAACGGAGCCTTTGCAGACCCCGTCTATTCCATATATTTGCCCATTCGGCTGGATTTGGATTTGGTCAAATTTCATATAACGCCTTTTTATTATTTTGAAAACAAATCGGACAATCCTGCTTTTCAAGACAATTCCGCTTACGGCATAAAAGCGCAGTTGGTAACCGATTTGGTGCAGGACGAAGTCAACCAGCTTTTTACCACCGCATATCTTGGCGTTTCTTACGCCAATCAAAAAGGCTCTCTTCTCCAAGACGGCGGGTGGGAAGACGAAAATTACGCGCAAATGGCCTATACGCTGGGTTTTTTGCAGAACTTTTTCGGCACTTTTGTATTTCAGGCCGCGGCGACGGCTTACCAATATCCTGACGGGATTGACGGCGTGGAATATTTCCGCGCAATTATGGACCAAAATGATTTGGCTTTTACCCAGTCATATGACGTCAACCGTGCGCTGGGCAAATACGTTCTCTCTGCCCGCATCAGCAGATTATGGCCGGAAAAACGTTCCTCCTTATACGTCGGATATCATTTCGCCGAATTTTATACGGCGCAAGCGCAGCACTCTTTTCTGTTGGGTAACACTTTTTACGTAACGGCAAACGCATATGTGGACGCCGCTTATAACCATTTGCAAAATACTGACGGCAAAAATAAACGCGATATTTTCTTTATTAACTTGAATATTGCATTTTAAGGATAAAGATTATGGAACAAGATCCCGTTTTGGAAAGTCTGCAAAATGATGAAAATTCCACCAAAATGCTTTCTTTGGTGTCTCACAAACTGAAAACCCCGCTATCCATCATCAATGGATACTCGGAAGCCATACTGTCCCAATCGGCCAAAGAAAAATTTTCCCCTTTTACGGCAAAAGCCTTGGAAGAAATAAATAAACAGGGGACCAAGCTCTGCAGTCTGGTGGACAAGCTGCTCTTTTTCAACAAAGTGGAAGCCTTGCAGGCAAAAGACTTGGCCAAAAAAACCATCAATTTGAAAAGTTTGGTCAAAACAAGTGCAAACGAAGCCATTTCGCACGATGAAGAAACGGCGCCGGTTTCGTCGGAATCCACCATTTCCAAAAAAGGAACTTTTATAGAAATAGACTGCCCGTCCTCGCTGGAAATAAAAGCCGATGAGGAACTGATGGCCTTTTTGCTCGAAGAGCTGATGAGCAACGCCATTAAATTCAACAATAAAGCGGAAAAAACCATTAAAGTGCAATGCGCACATCACGGAGACAGCGTCTCTATTTCCGTACGCGACTACGGCACCGGCATACGGCCGCAGGACGTAAATAAAATTTTTGACCGTTTCTATCAAGTGGACGACTATTTTACCGGTCAGATAGACGGCTGGGGATTGGGGCTGCCCATGGTTAAAAAAATCTTAAACCTGCACGGCGGCAGCATCAGCGTAATTTCCGACAGGGGGTTGGGATCCATCTTTACGGTGAGCATCCCCGTGGCATGAGCGGAAGTTTTTTTGACGAAGTGCTTCATCAAACCGATGCGCTGCGCGCCACAGCGGCTAAAACAGCGGACGATTTGCGCGGTTTCAGCCGCCGGTTGGAGCTTATTTTAAGCCAAGATCACAAGAAAATATCCGTGCGGGATACGGGTTTTGTGATGGATTTTTCTTCTTTCTGCACCGCCTTGCGCCAAGATATGGATCAAAAAATGGACTATTGGCAACAAGCCAGAACACAGCTGCGCAAAGGAACAGACAAGGAAGGATATGAAAAATTTTTGGCGATAAAAAGCTTCGTCAACCGTTCCAAAACATTGTCCCGTGCGGCCGACGAATTGACCACGGCTTACGCACAATTTATGCGTTTGTACAAAAATTATACGTTGTCCAAGCTGCCCGTTTGGTTATTGACTTCCTGCTGCGAAGACCTGAACAACTTGACGGGAAAAATTCTTTTTCTCGCACGGGAACAAACCAAAAAAACCGAAAAACAAAAAGGGGTTGAATATGGTGGATAAAACGACATGGTATTATCAAAAAATGAGCGCTATCTGTCTGACGATTATCGCCGCCGGTGTCATTACCGCCGCTTTGGTGTATACGAAAGCGCTCATGATTCCGCTAGTCATCGCTTTATTCTTTTACACTATTTTGGCGCAAATGGCGGCCTCTCTGCATCGCCGCTTTTCGTTTCCGGCGTGGCTGTCCATGACGCTGTCCATTTTGTTTCTGGCTTTGTGTTTTGCCGCCATTATTTATTTTACGGTAAACTCCGTCGGCGGCTTTATACGCGGAGCCGAAGTATACAAAGAAAACCTCGTAGCCACCACCTCAGACCTTGTGGCACGCGTTACGCAGTACGGCATTAAACTGGACCAAGCGTCCATCGTCAATTATGTCCGGAGTCTGCCGCTGTTTGACTGGTTGAAAAATTTTGGCCACCAGCTTTTTTCCGTAGTCTCCAACGCAACATTGATTATCTTATTTATTATTTTCTTGTTGCTCGGCTCCAAAAAAGCCGTCCCCACCAACATCAACCCTACCGTGCAGGAAATGCTGGCCCAAGTATCCAAATATTTATCCGTCAAAATCGTAACCTCTTTGGTAACAGCTTTTCTGATATGGATTGTCTTGGTCGCATTTAAGGTAAAACTGGCTTTTTTGTTTGCCATGTTCTTTTTCTTGTTAAATTTTATTCCCAGCGTCGGCTCTATTATTGCCGTACTTCTGCCCACGCCGGTATTGTTTTTGCAATACGGTCTAGGTGCAAACTTTTTTATTGTATTGGCACTCATGGTGGCGGCGGAGTTTACCATAGGCAATTTGATTGAGCCGCGTTTTTTGGGAGATGGCATGGATTTGCATCCCGTGGTCGTCATTGCTTCGTTAATCTTTTGGAGTTTGGTATGGGGAGTCCCGGGAGCCTTTTTGTCCGTCCCCATCACCGCTTCCATAAAAATTATTTTGGGAAAAATCAAACATACGCGGCCCGTGGCCGAATTGTTGGCCGGACGTCTGCCGCGCTGACGGAGCCTTCCCTTTTAGACAAAATAAAACCCGCCAAACGCGGGTTTTATTTTTATAACGGTTTCATTTACATAGCGGAAGCGGAAGACGCATCTTCAGGCTGTACGGGCATTTCATTGCGCACGCGGTCAAACAAACCGGACGCCGTCGCCCGACCGAGAAAAGCCTCCCATTCCGTTGGCGACATTTCAAAGTCATCCATGACAATAAAGGAAATCTCACGCGAAGCGTCCCTGCCGATGGTATTTTCTCCGCGGGCGTATTCCCGTTCCAATTCCACATACCGGCTGGCGATGGCATAATCTATATCTTCTTGGGAATACACCGGTTGGTCATACGTTTTATGCAACGTATTAGTATCGAAAACTCCCTCCGCTTCAACGGAAGCGGCCGAATTTTCATCCGTTGATAAATAAGACGGCTGTTCCGAAGCGGGAATTCCTCCCCGCGCCTCATCGGCCGCCGAGGGTAAAGCATATTCGCGTCCGGCCATCATATTGGAACAGGCGGAAGGATTCACAATAAAATAGATACTGATAACGATAAAGAGTAATATTGCCGCTTTGATTAAAATTTTAAACACAATGAGCCTCCTGTTTTCTAAAGCATAGCAAATTTTATTCCGCTACGCCGTTTACCGAGCTGTTTGCCGCTTCATTTGTTTGCAACAAAACAACGCTGTGCGCAAATTGCGGATTGCTGAAAATCTCTTGTAACATCTTGGCAAATTGAGGATTTTGGGCATATTCGGAAATAACATTCTGCAACTGCGGATACTGCTGCAGCAAACGCGGCAGTTCTTCCCCGCTTAAAGCGGCCAAGTCCAGATCTTCCCTGCCGGTAGCCCTCCGCAAATCCGCATAAAAAGCTTGCATTAACGGATCTTGGCTATAGTCGCGCAAAATGGAAGCTATCGTTTGGCGGGCTTGCTCTTTTTGATCCTGCTGCGACAACGAGGCGTCTTCCAAATACACTTCCCGCTCCTGCTGAGTCCCCGTCCAACGCCGCAATACGGGCTGCGGCGCCTGTGAAGCGCCCTGCTGCACGGGGACATTATTAAACATCATGGTGGAGAAAGAGGATTCATTTTGGTCCGCCGTTTTTTGTTCATAGGCGCGGTATAACCGCATCCCCATAATAAACGCCAAACCAAAAACAATAATCCACAAAAAAAAGCGGCTTATTTTAGACATGGTCAATCATTGTCGATATCAAGGACTTCCACCTCAAACACCAAGACCGAATTAGGAGGAATAACCCCCACCGGCCGGCTGCCGTATGCCGTTTCTGCCGGACATACGACCGTAGCCTTGGACGCGGGACGCAGCTGCTGGAACGCTTTGCTCCAGCAAGCGATCACACCGGAAAGAGGGGCCGTGAACGGTTCATTGCGGTCATACGAGCTGTCAAACTTTGTGCCGTCAATCAATTTCCCCTCATAATTAACCGTAACCGTGCTGTTGGTATTTGCCGTGCGGCCTTTGCCTTTTTTGGCGAGTTTTATCATTACGCCGTTGTCCAGCACTTTTACCCCTTTTTCTTTGGAAAAATCTTCCAAAAATTTTTTCTGTTCTGCTTCTCTGCGCTGGCTAATCGTTTGAGCGTCCTGCCGGTATTTTTCAATAATTTGCGGTTTATAATCGTCCAATGTCGTTTGGGATTGTTTATTCAGCAAACTGTCTCTCATGCCTTGGGACAGAGCCTTATAATCGTCTTCATTGTCCAAAATCAGCTGACGTTTTAAATTGTCTCCCAACAAAAAACCCAAAGAATACAACATGCGGTTGCGTTCCGCCGGATCCACCGAGGCGGCGGGAACAGTCTCCGCCATGCCGGCAGCCGTATCCGCAGAAACCTGAGCCGTTTCTTGTGCGCCCAGCGGGCAAATGAACAGCATAAGCAAAAATAAAAATCCGTATTTTTTCATATTTTCTCCATTTATTTTGTTTTCAAATAATCCGTCATTCTTTTGACTATTTCCGCAGAAGCTTTCTTTCCTACGCCTTCCATGCTTTTGCGCAAAGAATCGGCTTTGCGCCCAGTTCCGGCGCGGTCATACACGTTAAAACGCGCAAAAGTGGTTCCTGCTTGCAGATCCCTCAAACTTACCGCAGCGCTGGTGGCGGCCCACACCAATCCTTTCAAGCGCTCCGAGCCGTACCCATCCACCTGCGCATCCACTTCCACAGACAGCAATGCACCGGCATTCTCCGAATCAACAACGCTTAAACCCATCTGATTTACGGCATCCGTAATAAGGGAGAGCAAAACGGCATTTTCTTCTCCGCGCACGATGGCGGCCACTTTGACAGAAGCCAAGCGGTCATTATACAGTTTTTTATAATTTTCAAAACGCTGCGTCTCATACCCCGCCTGCGTTTCGCTGACAAAGACATACACATCCTGTATGACATTGCGTTGCTCAATCAAAGGCTGCATGCTGAATGCGGCGCGCAAACCGGCAAATTTGTCTTCCGTCGCCTGCAATTGCGCCGCCAGCGCGCCCAAGCGCGCGTCTAATGCATTGGCGGGAACCTGCAAAATCAACTCCGCCGTCTGACGTTTTAACACGGCAAGGGCAAAATATTTTTTTTGTTCTTTGCTGCTTTTATCACGCCATATCTTTTCTACGGAAGCATTGGCCATTATGTCTTTTATTTGTTCCAGATCTTTGGAAGCCGGCACATTTTGATAAAAACTTTGCCGCATATTGGCCAATGCATTTTCTGCGGCGAGTTCTTTTTCCGCCCCTTCTCCGGCCACCACATAATAAATCGTCTGGTCGTATTTGGCCATCTGATAGCTGACTGTATTTTTATTGATGCCGGCACAAGCCGCCAGCCCCAACGCAGCCAACAAAATCGTTATTTTTTTCATTTTTTCCTCACTTGGCCGTGCGGTAATGCAAATACACGCGCCCGCCGGATGGTACCGGCAGTTGATGAAATATATGTTCTCCTACTATATTACCAAATCCATTCCGAAAACGCAGAACTATATCCTGTTTGCCTGCCGGCAGATAAAAACGCGTCATACGGAATTGCGCCGGCAGCGTAAACCACTGCCGCGTATCTGCTTTTTCCGTTAAAGCTCCCAAAAACCCGACGAATATCTCCGTCAATGTGGCAGCCGAATCATTGTCGGAAGCTTGACCGACGGCCTGCCCCGCTTGCACCGCAGCCAGTCGTTTGGCCGCCGCCCGCAAAGCTGCACGAAGCAATGTAGCCGTTTCATGTTCTTTCAGTTCCGCCCGTGCCGCCGCGGAGACATCCGCCATCAGCAACGTACGGTAGACGCGGCCGTCTGCCGTAACGACTTCCGAGCTTTTGATCTCATAAGGCTGTTCCTGTAAAACGGGGTAGGCCACCGTAACAGAATTGCCCAAAATCCCTGTCATAATCGCGTTTTGCAAAGCGGGGTTTTCATCGCGCCCTTCCTGCAGCGTATTCATCCAAAACAAGACGTCTCCCCACGCCACCTGAATCGTTTTGCTTATTTTCAGCGGCGCAACGCCGTTGGCATGCACCAAGATCACTTCTCCCCAGTTTTTTACGGGAGCTTCAAACTCCGGCACCGTCAATCCGCCTGCGCCGTTTAATGCGGCATAAACGTTTAAGGCGCGCGTGCGGGCTATGCGCGCGTCATCGCGTTTTCCGGCCGACTCAAAGATCAAGCTGGCAAAGTACTGCACAAAAGCGTCATCGGCGCCATCATTTTGTTTTCCGTCGCGACGCCTGTCCAAATAAAAAACGGCTTTATTGGCTTCCACCAAGGCCCCACGCACGTCCTGCCGATCTAAAAAATTCATAGCCCGATAATAATATGTCAAAGCCTGTTCATAAGGGGCAGGATAATATGGAAGCGTTAAGTCATTAATCAAATATCTTCCAGCGTGGCCGCTTATGCTTTGGGCGAACAAATCGTCCATCTGCCGTTGCGCCAGAGCAAAACGTTCATCACTTTGGTCTGGCAAATTTGCTTCATGCAGCACCGTCGCCGTGTCCAAATAGTACAGCAGGGCGTCGCGCTTGGAATACTCCTTGTCTTTGCTTTCTTCCAGTTTTTGTTCCGCCGCGGCGAACTCTCCCGCCGCCAACAATTTGTTCACTTCTTTTTTATGGCGCAAAGAAGGCGCGCCGCACGCCGTGCAGCATAAAAGCACTGTCAACAGCGTAAGCCAACGCGCCTTCATAAATTTACCAACGCACTTTGCTTCTTTTTACGTACTTCTTAATTTGTTTCTGGCCGTTCCATACAATTTGATTCGTTTCAATGTCAATCAGTTTCATATTGACCTGATAGAACACCACGGCCTCTTTGCTTTGAGAATCTACAATGGAGTTCAGCGTTCCCGACAGCATATAGTCGGCTCCCGCTTCGCGTCCAAAAGCTTTGCGTGTTTCTTCGGAAGCAAACTCATCCTGTTCCAATCTTTCTTGGCGGATTTGTCCGCGTTCATCGGCATTGGCCACAAAAGCGACTTTGCCCGAATTAATCAGCGCGCGCTGCATTTCTTCCACGAAAGCACCTGTATTGATATGCTCCATGGTTTCATTGGCTATATCCCCCACGATTACGGTGGGTTCTTTGCCTAAACGAGAAGCGGCCTTGGCATACCAGCCGGAATTTAAGCAATCCCGAATCATTTCTTGGGCCACCATCTGCGAATCCGTATCATTCCAGCGTCCGCTGACATCCTTAATTTCATGCGTACCCAAACGTTCCACTTTCGTTCCACAGGCAAACAGGAACGGCATAAGCAAAAGAGCAAGACAGAGTTTTTTCATTTTTTACTCCTATGCAACAGAATTTACAAATCCATTTTGGAACAAATGGCCGCGCCTACCAAAGAACCATCCTCATGGTTGCAGGTAATCTCTCCCGTTTCCAAAGAAACGGTGAACCATTTTGGATATTTGGTATTGCTGACGCGAATTACATTCGCGTCTTCCAGCGTAAAATCATAGTGGGGACAATGCAAAACAGTTTGCCCGTTCTGCACCGACACCGGACAGGGCAGTTCCATATCCAGCTGCGTAAAATCAGCGGTATAAAAACCGTTCTTTTCAAAAAAAGCTTGTTCCGAGGCGGACAATGCTTTGCCGGTTTGAGCCGCCTGCTGCGCGTAACGTATATCCGCTTTTTTCTGCCATTGCGGCCACATAAACGCAAAGCCGAAGCCTATCACCAGAAAAATGCCCAACATTATTTTATACACCAGTCCGTCTGTATTCATTTTGTCTCCTTTTTGCAGGGGATTTTTTTATATTGTAGCAAAACATATGCGCTTTTAGCGCGACGCTTTCAAAGTTTTATGCCGTCCTAAGACCTCCGTAAGGTAAAAATACTTAAAACGACGGAAAAAAGGAGTCAGGTGCGAAGACAACACCACCGTCAACACCGACAGCACCACCAATCCTACGCCCAAGCCCACCTTCTGCGTGAAAGGTTCTCCAAATACCCATACCCCCACGCATACGGCGGTAATGGATTCCATGGCCCCCAAAACGGACGTCAAAGTGGAACCCAAATGTTTAACAGCGTATACCAACGTCATATTGGACGCCACCGTACAAATCAAAGCCAACAGAGTCAGATATACATCGCTTTTTACGTCCGGCACGTATTGAAACTGCCCCGCCGCCAATGCCAACAAAAGCATTCCCGCCGAAGCAAAGGAAAAAATATAAAAATTCAGTTTCAGCAGTCCCAATTCTTTCACACAGCAATGATTAACCCATACAATATAAAGGGCATACGAAAGAGCGGAACACAAATCTATGCCTATGCCCGACAGACTGGGACTGCCGCCCACACCTCCGCCCAGAGACAATACGGCAACTCCGCCAAAGGCCAAGCCCAAAGCCACAAATGTCCACAGAGATTTCTTTTCCTTGAAAACAAAAATCATAATCAACATGACAAAAACGGGATACAAAAAGTTGATGGTCGTCGCCACACCGCTGCTTAAATAATGATACGACCAAAGCAAAAACACCGAAGAACCGTCATAAAAAAGACTTAATCCGGCCAAAGTCCACCATTGTCTGCGCGTAACGCGTAAATTTTGCCGTTTCAGCAACAACACGCCGCCCAATATCCATGCGGCAATAAGAAAACGGTAAAAAAGAATAGAAAGAAAATGCATGCCGGCGGCCATGAGCGGCAACGTAAACAGAGGAATCAGACCGAAAGTAGAAGATGTGGCCAAAGCGGCCAAAAAACCCTTAAAGCTCATAATTATATTGTATAAATTACCGCCCGCAAACAGTATATAAAAGCCCCCGTCCCTCACGCGGGACGGGGGCAGCATGCAAAAAGACGGGTTAGTCTTGGTATTTTTTGGACTTATAATGCGTATGCAACAGCTTATGCGCCACCGGCCCGCCTACCTTATCCAATATGCGCCCGTACAAAGCCTGTACACCGCTGTTGTCTTGGGATTTGTAAGCCAGCTCCGTATCTTCCTTATACAATCCCTCGGCACGCGTCTTGCGCAAAGCCCAGCCTTCAAATTGCGGTTGCCCCGCGCCGGCCACGCATCCGCCTTGGCAAGACATAACCTCAATAAAGTCGTAATCATTCTTGCCGGCTTTGATGTCATCAAGCAGTTTGCGCGCATTTTTCAAGCCGCTTACCACGGCGCAACGGATTTTCGTGTCTCCGATTACCACCGTTTTTTCTTTGAACACTTTGCTTTCGCGCAAACTGGAGAATTTGACGCTGCGCGCATTCTCGGGGTCCAATTCGGCTACGGCGTAACGCAAAGCCGCCTCCATCACACCGCCGGAAGCGCCAAAAATGACGCCGGCACCGGTTTTGGTACCGAAAGGCATATCAAACCATTCGTTCTCCAAATTAACAAAATCAATGCCGGCTTCTTTAATCATTCTCGCCAAACCCACCGTGGTAACGACATAGTCTGTATCGGGGTTTCCATCCACATAAAACTCACCGCGTTTGGCTTCGGTCTTTTTGGCGGAGCAAGGCATGACGGCCACCACCACCAAATCTTCACGTTTGCCGCCTTTGTCTTCAAAATCGGCTTTAAGAATAGGTCCCATCATCTGCATAGGGGAACGTGCCGTAGACAGATTGGGTATAAATTCCGGAGCGAATTTTTCCACATAATTGACCCATGCGGGGCAGCAGCTGGTCAATTGGGGAAGATTCGTGCCTTTTTTGAAACGCTCCAAAAACTCCGTTGCTTCTTCCACAATGGTCAAATCCGCTGCGAAGGCCGTATCATACACGTAATCAAAGCCCAACATGCGCAAAGCGGTGGCGATTTTTCCGTCAATGGGCTCTCCAGCGGGAAGGCCAAAAATTTCCCCCAGCCCCACGCGCACAGCCGGCGCAATGTGTACCGCTACTTTTTTCTTCGGGTCATTAATAGCCTTAAACACCTCCTCGATTTCCGAAGAATTGGGCATTAAAGCCCCCGTAGGACACACGCGTGCGCATTGACCGCAAGATACGCATTCATGGCTTTCTCCCAGTTCCTTATTAAACGCCGTGGCAATTTTGGACTTAAAACCGCGGAAAGCGAAATCAATGGCGCCAATACCCTGCACCTCATTGCAAATGCGCACGCAGTTACCGCACAAAATACACTTGCTGTGATCGCGTACCAACGCGGCAGACGTGGCATCCTTATGACTGTCCAATTTTTTGGACTTAAACCGGATTTCCGTTACGTCCATGTCTTTGGCCAGCTTCTGCAATTTGCAATTGTTGGATTTGCTGCACAACGTGCAGTCATGATTTCCCGAAGAAAGCAACAGCTCCAAATTAATGCGGCGCAACTTGCGTATTTCATCGCTGTTTACGCGCACTTTCATGCCGTCTTTGGGCGTAACGGTGCAAGAAGCCAAAATTCCCATACCTTCTATTTCCACCAAGCACAAACGGCACGCGCCGTATACGGCCAGTTCAGGATGGTAGCAGAACGTAACGATGTTAAATCCCGCTTTGCGGATTAATTCCAGCAGATTTTTTTCGCCCTGTATGGGCACTCTTTTTCCTTCAATGGTTACAAAGCCTTGTTCTTTATTTTCCATGGTATATTCCCCTTACGCTCCGGTAACGACCGCGCCGAATTTGCAGGTACTCTTGCAGCCGCCGCATTTAATACATTTTTTGGGGTCAATGTGATGGGGTTTGCCCACCTCGCCCGAAATGGCCTGCACGGGGCAAGCGCGTTTGCACATGCCGCAGCCTTTGCATTTGTCGGCCTGTATCTCGAAACGGGCCAAGGCTTTGCACACACCGGCGGGACAGCGTTTTTCCACCACGTGGGCTACATATTCCTCTCTAAAATGCTTCAGCGTAGACAGCACCGGATTGGGTGCGGTTTTGCCTAAAGCACACAGAGACGCTTTCTGCACGGCTTTAGCCAAATCTTCCAAATTCTCCAACGTTTTCAGCGTGGCGCGGCCCTCCACAATATCATTAAGCATGGTCAGCATCTGCTCCGTTCCTTCGCGGCACGGAACGCATTTCCCGCAAGATTCGCGCTGGGTAAACTCCAAAAAGAAGCGGGCCACATTGACCATACACGTCTTGTCGTTCATGACCACCAATCCTCCCGAACCGACCATGGCCCCTACGGATTTCAGCGAATCAAAATCCAACGGAATGTCCAAATGTTCTTTTGTCAGACATCCGCCTGAAGGGCCTCCAATTTGTGCGGCTTTAAAAGCGTTTTTATTTACCGTTCCGTCGTCATTGGTGGTGCCGCCGGCCACATCGTCGATTACTTGGCGCAGCGTCGTACCCATCGGCACTTCTACCAAACCCGTATTGGCAATATGTCCCGTAACGGCAAAAGTTTTGGTCCCGGGGCTGGTAAGCGTACCTATTTTCTTAAATTCTTTGGCGCCCATTTCCATAATTTTTGCCACGGTGGCCAACGTCTCCACGTTATTAATGACCGTCGGTTTGCCGAACAGCCCTTTTTGGCTGGGGAACGGCGGCTTGACATTGGGCATGCCGCGGCGGCCTTCCACCGAAGCGATAAGGGCCGTCTCTTCTCCGCAGACGAAAGCGCCCGCGCCTTCCATTACGTGAATGTCAAAATTTTTGCCGGAACCGAAAATATTTTTTCCCAAAAGTCCCAGTTCCTCCGCCTGTTTAATGGCGGTGCGCATGCGTTTAACCGCCAGCGGGTATTCCATACGCACGTAAATATATCCCTCGTCTGCGCCAATGGCCCGCGCGGCAATCATCATGCCTTCAATGACGGCGTTTGGATTTCCCTCCATAACACTGCGGTCCATGAAAGCGCCCGGGTCGCCTTCATCGGCGTTGCAAATGACATATTTTTTCGGGCCTTTTTCAATACGCGTCAAATCCCATTTCTTGCCCGTGGGAAAACCGCCGCCGCCGCGGCCGCGAAGTCCCGATTCCATGATTTCTTTGCAAACTTCCTCATCCGTCATTTGCGTATAGGCGCGTTTGGCCTGCGCATAACCGCCGTGGGCAATGTATTCGTTTATATCTTCGGGGTTAATTCGTCCGCAATCGTGCAGCAAAATGCGTTCTTGTTTGGAATAAAAAGGAATTTCGGAAATGGTCTTGCAATGCTGATGAGAATTCGGATCCACAAACAGCAGACGTTCCACCACCTCTCCTTTCAAAATCGTTTTCTCTACAATTTCCGGCACGTCTTGCGGTTTGACGTGCGTATAGAATATGTCGTTGACGCTGACCAACGGTCCGGCGGCGCAAAACCCGCGGCAGCCACTCATGCTGATATAATTTTCATGGCAGCCCTTGGTAATATTGAGGCAGTAGCCTATTTTGCGTTTTTCCAATTCTTGCTGGAAGGCGTCATACACTTTCATGCTTCCTCCGGCAATGCATCCCGTGCCGCCGCAAATCGTTACGCGTCCGGTTATTTTCTTGTAAGCGTCGTTGTAGTCTTTGGAGATTTGTTCAATAGTCTTAGGCATTTTTGGCCTCCGCGGCGGCAATTTCGTCAATAAGTTTCACGGCCTGCGCGGGAGTAATCTGGCCGTGTACGACATCATCTATCACCATAACCGGCGCCAACCCGCACGCCCCCAGACAAGACACGCATTCCAGCGTGAACAAACCGTCTGCCGTGGTATCCTGTCCGTCTTTTAATTTTAATTTGTCTTTCACGGTGTTAATGACAAAGGAAGAACCTTTTACGTGGCAAGCCGTACCGTTGCACACGCGAATGATATGTTTGCCCTTAGGCGTAATGGCAAAATGTGCAAAAAAAGTCGCCACGCCAAAGACGCGGGCGGGCGGAATTTCCAGTTTGTCTGCGATATGACGCATGACGTCTTCCGGTAAATAGCGGTATAAATCCTGCACTTGCTGCAGAATGGGAATGAGCTGGGCTGGATTACAGTCATGCTCCTTGAGTATTTTGTCCACGGGGGCAAACTTATCAGTCATGGTTTCTCCTGTTTGATCATATACAACGGCAAAGCGCACGGGGAAGTGCGCCCAACTACGACACTGCGATAAAAATGAAACTTAGGATAACTTACTCCCTTATTATAGTAAGAGCGGCGCACCCTGTCAACGCACGCTTGGGACAAACACAGGACATCCTTCTTTAGGCAAATATGGAGAACCGGCGCGAAGCAATCATACGGAAAGCGCAAAACTACAGCGCTATCCATAAAGCGACAAAATATCCGCTCATCAGCACCAACCCCGCCGGCACCGCCACGCGCGCCCATTCGCGGCTTTTAATGCCTAATTTTTCCGCCGCCACGATATTGGGCAAATTTCCCTGTACCAGCATACTGCCAAAAGCGGCCAGTCCGATAACCATATACATCAAGTTTGGAATACTGACATCAGGCGTTACCTCAATGGCGGCCAAGGTGGCATTGTCAATAATGACGGAAACGGAATTGGCCCAAAACAAAATTTTACCGCTTAAATGGGCAATCGTACTGTCGGCAAACGGACGCAAGCCGGTGCTAATCATATTCAAAGCGGCGACAAACAAATAAATATGCCACGTACGGCGCAAAATGGAACGCGTGTCCTCTTTATCTTCTCTGATATGCAGCTCCACTTGGGCATTGGCATTGCGCACCGTATAGCCCGCCCCCAAAGACATAAGCAAAATCCCGGGAACAATCCACCAAAAAAATGTATGCAGCATAAAAAAGAAATCCGCTTGGTGCCGACCGGCGGCCAGTTCATTGTAAATAATCAGTCCCAACGGTTCCGCCAAAGGCAAAAGCACCGCCCCCAGTCCTATGGCATAACAAGCGTATACGGTAACTTTGACCGTTTGTTCTCTTTCCAAATTCACCACCTGCAGCACTTCGGCCAATACCAGCGCAGCCACCGTTACGCTAAAGACGCTGGAAGTAATGCCCAGTAAAAATACCAAAATGGCAAAACTGTATTTCGGTTCAAAAAAACGGAATAAAATAAACAAAATGCGAAAAATGTAACGGGAATAATAGTTAAAAATAATACTGACCACCAATACGATAAACGCCACGTTAACAGGGGAATTGAGCGTTTGATAGACGAATTCTTTGCTCCATAAACCGCCGATGCTAACGGCAGCCGCTCCCACCATCAGCAAAAAAAGCTCCAGATGATTTTCCACCCATTTGGATTTAAGCGGCCAGATCAGCAGGTTTACCACTACCAGCCCCAATAAAATTTTGGTAAGCAGAGAAATTTCCATGTAATTATTTTACAAAAATCCGCCCAAGACCGCCGGAAAAAATAAGACTTACGCTTCTCTCTCCCGCAAAACGCAAGAAAAAGCATAAAGTCATTTTTTGCTACAATATAGGTATTCTTAATAAAAGGAGACTAATATGAAAAAAACGGTATTTGCTTTCGCCGCCGTATTTGCTTTAAGCGGCGCCGCGTTTGCCGCTGAAAACTGCGAATGCCAAAAAGGCGATTTGGCCTGCCTCAGCGCCTGTGCCCGCGCCAAAGTTCAATCCGCCACCGACAAAGCCGCCGCCAAACAGCAGGCCGCCAAAGCGGAATCAGAAGCCAATAAAGCCGAAGCGAAAGCCAACTTGGAAAATTTAAAAACTTCCGCCAAAGAAAAACTGACCGCACAAAAAGCGGACGCCAAAGCGAAACTGGCTCAAATCAAAGAAGACGCAAAAGCCAAACAAGAAGCTAATAAAGCTCAACAAAAAGCCAATAAAGAAGAAGCCGCCGCAAAAAAAGCCGCCGTCAAACAAAAACTTGACGACAGCAAAAAAGCCGTCAAAGGCGAATTGGACGCTTGGAAAAAATTAGCAAAATAAAACTTGTCTCAAACAAAAAACCCGCGCTAACCGCGCAGGTTTTTTATGGCATAAAAAACAAAAGCATCAAATACGTCCGGCTGCAACGATAATTCAAACAACCAACACGCCATTTTTTTTATTTTCGGCCATGGCATGCGTTCGTTCGCAGCGGCGGAAACGGTCCCCATAAACAATACGCGTCAGCCGCGGCCGCGGCCACGTAAAACTTACAAAATAATCAGCCGAATAGCCATAATCACCAGCAGTAGTCCCGCTACAAATTCCGCTTTTTTTGTTACTATGCTTTTGGAAGTTTTGCCGCCGAAATGAAAACCCAACACCGTCATGCCGAAGGTGATCACAATCAAAAACAACACTTGCGGAAACCAGCTTCTGCCCATAAGTTCCAACGGATAGCCGATCAAAAAGAATTGAGACGCCGACAATGCCGACACGCGCAGCATTTTTTTATTGTCATCTACTTCATTGGCCTTGAAACTGGGGGATTTTTCTATGGTTTCCAACATATATTTAATGCCCAGCAGCAATAAAAACGCAAAAGCGATCCAATTGTTGGCATGCACAAAGTAATCTCGGAAAAAGACAATGCTGAATATGTATCCAATGGTAAAAAGCAAAGCGTTAAAACCGGCAAAATAAAAAGCCGCCTTAATGGAAAATACGCTTTTGGTTTTCAGCTCCATATTCATGGCCGACATATTGGCCGTAACCATATTATCCGTACACAAACAAATAAAAATAATGATAACCGCCACAAGTCCCATACACGCTCCTTTGCTGCTTTTTGTTTTATATTACCAAATTCCAAGACCGCTGAGCAGTACTTTTGTGCCGACCCCCATTAAAGCCAAACCGCCCAGCACTTCCATAAGCGAGCCGAAACGCCGCCCCAAAATACTGCCCAAAAAAAATCCGCCATAGCTGGTAACAAATACGCATAGCGCCAAACAAAGCAAAGTCAATATAAAAGGTGCGGCGGAAAGAGACAGGGCCATTCCCACCAACAGCGCGTCCAAACTGGTGGCTATGGCCAAAGCCAATACTGTTTTGAAAGACAATACACGACACAAATCGGGGCTTTGTTTTTTTTCAAAAGACTCTTTGATCATTTTTAATCCGATCAAAACCAAAACGAAAAACGCCGTCCAATGATCAAAACGGTCAATCATCCTGCCCAATTCCCGTCCGCCCCACCAACCGGCGCAAAACATAAGCACATGAGCCAACGCAAAACAAAAACTGACCGCCAGCGTACGGCCGTGTTTGACGGCGCCGTGTTCGGCACAGCCGGAAGCGATGGTAACGGCAAAATTATCCATAGACAAACCCAGCGCCACGATAAAAGCCGATAGAAAGTTCATATAAATTATGATAACATTTTTAATATATGGAATCGTTGAGAGAACTTTATAAAATTGGCTGCGGTCCGTCCAGCAGCCACACCATGGGGCCGCATTCGGCGGCCGATCAATTTAACCGCCGCTGGCCGCAGGCGTCGTCTTTTCGCGTAACACTGTACGGTTCGCTGGCCGCCACCGGCAAAGGCCATCTGACCGATTTTACGCTGCGCGAAGCGTTTTATCCCAAACCGGTGGATATTATTTTTGATTTGCAAACCCGCATCAAAAAACACCCCAACGCCCTGAAATTCCAAGCATTGGACCAAGCAGGCCACATTATGGACAGCCATATGGTCTACAGCATTGGCGGAGGGGCCATACGCGACGACGAAAACTTCGGCAAACAGGTAAACAATATCTACCCGCATCATTCTATGAATGAAATTTTACAATACACCTCCGACAAACGCATGTTGCTGTGGGAATATGTGGAGGAATGCGAAGGAGCGGATATATGGAATTATCTGACCGAAGTTTGGACCACCATGAAAGACACCATGAACCGCGGTTTGTCCAAACGCGGCGTATTGCCCGGCTCCTTGAATTTGGAACGCAAAGCACAGCGTTATTTATACAAGGCCGAAAGCTCCCCGCAATACCTGCGCCGCATGAACAATTTATTCGCCTATGCCTTAGCTTGCTCGGAAGAAAACGCCTCGGGCGGCATTGTGGTTACCGCTCCGACGTGCGGTTCCTGCGGTGTGGTCCCCTCTGTATGCCGGCTGGTACAGGAAATCTGCGAATTTGAAGACAATACCATTATCCGCGCACTGGCCACCGCCAGCTTGTTTGGAAATATGGCCAAAGCCAACGCCTCCATATCCGGTGCGGAAGTAGGCTGCCAAGGAGAAGTGGGCGTGGCCTGCGCCATGGCCGCCGCCGCCACTTGCCAACTGGAAGGAGGCGACAATAAACGTATTGAATATTCTGCGGAAATGGGACTGGAACACCACTTGGGCCTGACCTGCGATCCGGTGGCCGGATTGGTGCAAATCCCGTGCATAGAACGCAATGCGTTGGCCGCCTCGCGCGCGCTGGACTGCGCTACCTATGCGCTCATGTCAGACGGGCATAACCGCGTATCTTATGATGATATTTTAGCCACCATGATGCAAACGGGCAAAGACATGAACCAAGCCTACAGAGAAACCGCCCAAGGCGGTTTGGCCCGTTTTTTTCACAAAGCTGAGGGAGATAAACAATGAATACCTTAGAAACAATAAATAAAAGACGTTCCATACGCAAATTCACGGACAAAGCTTTGTCCCAACAGCAAATTGAAACTTTGTTAAAAGCCGCCATGCTGGCTCCCACGGCCCGCAACGCACAAGAATGGGATTTTATCGTAGTGCGGGACCGAGCCGTCTTAAACAAATTGGCCAAGGCCCACCCTTATGCCCAAATGCTCTCCACAGCCGATTGCGCCATCATCGTCTGCGGCAACACGCACAGAGAAACTGCCGCCGGATACTGGCCCGGGGATTGCGGAGCGGCCTCTCAAAATATCCTGCTGGCCGCCACGGACATGGGGTTGGGTTCGGTTTGGCTGGGAGTATACCCGACGCCGGAACGCATGAACGCCGTAGGCGCCGTCATCGGCCTGCCGGAACATGTGAAACCGTTTAATATAATTGCATTAGGATACCCCGACGAAAAAAAAGAAGACGTAGACCGCTTTGACCCCGCCAAAGTGCATTATGAAAAGTGGTAATCGCCATGTCATAAAAAATCCCCCGTTGCAACGGGGGATTTTTAACGGACAATCGTTCATCCGCCTCATGGAAGAGAAAAAAATACGGACTTGGCCGGCAAATGCCGGTTTACGGTTTGCACAATCATGAAGATTTTCGATATATAAAAACTTATCTTAAAAATCCCCCTTGCCACCAACTCTATACCGCTGCAGCGTTTTTCCTCTTCTTTTCTTTACATCACCTGTCGTTTATGATAAGTTGTAAGCATACGGGGGTGTCCATGAAAATTTCTAAATCTGTATTTAAGGCCTTGTGGATTTTTACACTGTGCATCTTGGTACTGGGTGCAGGCATTTTTTTATATATACATCATCTGCGCAACGCGCTTCATACGGAACTGACGGCCTATTTAGATGAAGTGGCCCAGCAAGGCGTGGGCATTTTGAACAGCCAAATACAGGGAGACATAAACTCCTTAAAATCCGCCGCCGCCGCCATTTCCACCTATAAAACGCTGGAAAATAAGCCGTGGACGGAATTATTGTCCGAAGAAACAAAACACAATGCATTTAAGCGCATGGCTTTTGTGCTGCCCAGCGGCTTGGCTTACTTAAGCGACGGGTTTATGATTGATCTGTCCCATCGGGATTATTTGCAAAAAAGCCTACGCGGGCAAAACGTCGTGGCCGGCCCGCTGACCGATGCGGTAGATCAAGGCACGGCCGTTCTTTTGTCCGTACCGGTTTTTTCTGCCGACGGAAGCGTGCGCGGCGCTTTAATAGCCGCCCATCCCACAGAAAAATACGGACAATTAATCGCCGCGGACAGCTTTGACGGACAGGGCTACTCCCTCATTGTCAAATCCAACGGAGACAAAGTGGCTGTTTCCGCCGCCTCCCATACCGACCATACCGCCAGCAACATATTTCAATCTCCCATCAATGAAAATTTGGATAAGGATGGAAAAATGCGCCAAGATATGCAAGCGGGACGCAGCGGTATGGTACGCTTTTATCGTGAAGGAGAAGGATGGCTGTACGTAAGTTACCTGCCCGTCGGCATAAATGACTGGTATTTTCTATCTGTCGTGCCGGAACGCGTGGCTATACAAAAAACCAAAAATCTGCTTTGGCTGTCTCTGATTTTAGGAGGGACCTTGCTGCTGGTATTTGCCGCTTTGCTGCTTTATATTTATCTGCAAAACCGGCATACCCAAGCCGTTCTGTACCAAAAGGCCTATATAGATCCTCTGCTGCATTTTCCTAATTGGTCCAAAACACGCCAAGATATGCAGGATTTATTGACGCAAACCCAAGACCGTGCGTATGCGTTCGTCGTGTTTGACATTAATAAATTCAAAGTAATAAATGATACGCTCGGATATGCCAAGTCCAATGAACTGCTGCAATATATATCTTCCGTATTGCAAGAAGAACTGCATGCCGGAGAACTTTTTTGCCGCGTACAGGCGGATTTGTTTGCCATGTTAATGCTCATGGAAACAAACGGTCAATTAAAAAACCGTTTAGAATTAATCAATGAAAAGATTGTTCATTTCCATCCGGCCAACAAAGAACGCTGCCAATTAATATTATCCTTTGGCGTTTGCCCTGTTCCGCAGCCGCCTTTAACCGTAGATGAATTGCTGCTGCGCGCGGTGCTGGCCAGAGACACCGTGAAAGGCAATTATCACGATGTCATTGCCTTCTATGACGAACAGCTCCGCCAGCGGCTGACTCAGGAACAAACCATTGAAAATAACATGGAAGAAGCGCTGACAAGAAAAGAATTTTCGCTGTTGCTTACCCCTATACGGGACATGCAGGGAGAACCCGTCGTTGCAGAGGGTTACCCCGTATGGCAGCCGCAAGGCAAACCACCCGTGGAGCGCGAACTCTTTTTATCCGTATTTACCAAGAATGGATTTATTGCGCGGCTGGATACCTATCTGGCGGAAGAAGCGTGCCGCATATTAAAACATTGGAAAGATACCCAGCAGCCCCAAGTACCCGTTGCTTTGGAAATATCCGCCGCCAGTTTGCGAAGCCCGTATTTCGCCTCTGTACTGTTGCAATTAACGCGCCAGTACAATGTATCCCCAGCGCAGTTAATTCTGCAGCTCAGCCCCCAAACCGATCCGGCCGACCTGCCTCTTTTGCGGCAATTAGCCGAACGCCTGCACGGGGAAGGATTTAAGCTGGCCTTGCACCATTTCGGACGGGGCAATATATCTCTAGACTTAATACAAAATCTGCCCATTGATATGATAAAAATGGAGGGACAATTTATTCAAGATCTGGGAAAAAATCCCAAAACTGTCCCTGTTTTGGAGGCTTTTATCCGCATGGCAAAAGAGCTGCAGATACGTCTTGTTTTTGACGGAGTGGAAAACAAACAGCAGCTGGAATTATTACGCAATTTACAAGCCGGTTCATGGAGTGGACCATTGGCCGGAAAACCACAAGATGCCGCGCATTTATTCCAAAAAGAAACAAGAAACACAAATCATGCCGGCGAAAAATAAGTCTCCCAGACCATAATCTAAAAAACACGGAGAAGTGATGGAGAGTCTTTGCATTGTTTTGCCGATGCAAATTCACCGGAAAAAACCAAAAAATCAACCGTGCATTTGCGTAATAAAAAACAAAAATAGTAAAATAAGGAAAACGTTGTCTTTGACGCGTTTTGATTGATTGAATGATTTATGGTGGATGTAGCTCAGTTGGTTAGAGCGCCGGTCTGTGGAACCGGAGGTCGCGGGTTCAAGTCTCGTCATCCACCCCAT
>CALUXG010000004.1 GCA_944324685.1 uncultured Elusimicrobiales bacterium | reverse complement strand
ATAAACACCGGATTGTCCTGAAAGCCTTTTACGCGGCTGCGCATGGCCCACAGACCGGTGGGATGAACGGTATAAATCTGCATGGCGTCCTCATAAGCGATTTTTTGCAGTTCTTTATAGTATTTGGTGCGTTTGGCCGGATTGTTCTCTGCCAACGCTTTGCCCACCAATTCATCGGCGCGGGGATTTTGATATCCCTGGGCCTGGGAATAACGGCCGTCGCGGTGCATAAAATTAAAATAGAAGTTATGCGGGTCGGCGTAATCCCCCACCCAGCCGCGGACCCAAATGGGCATTTGGCGGGCGGCGGTTTTTTCCAGGAACGACGCCCACATAACGCCGCGCACGTCCACCTTAAATTTCGGATTAATGGATTCCACATTGCGTTTAAGCATTTCCGCCGCCATTTGACGCGGGAAACCGCCGGAATTATAAGTAATGGTCAGCGCAAAGCCTTTATCCCACACTTGTCCGCCCCAGGCTTTTCGGAAATGTTCTTCGGCTTTTTTGAGGTCAAAATCATAATGCGGATCGTTTTTGTCATAGAAAACCAGGCCTTCCGGAGCGGGGCCGTAGGCGCGCGCACCGCGGCCGTTTAGACCTTCTTTGAGAAACGAGTTGTAATCAAAAGCATATTCAAACCCTTTGCGCACGTCCAAATCGGAAAAGAAGTCGGGCGGAATACCGTTGCCGTCCAGCTTGCCTGAACCGATATCCGGGTTGCCTTTGGCATTGACGTCCAGCGTAAAAAAGATGACGGGATCTGTGCGCAGACGGGGCAGATTATCGTATATGACCACCCCTTCCGTGCCTTTAAGCTGGTCGGCGTACTGGGTGGGAATTTCCGCAATATCCACGTCCCCCCCTTCTAACAGAAGGCGCAGGGTGCTCGGTTCGGTCACCGTCATCATGTGAATATTTTTAAGCCGCGGGGCTCCTTCAAAATATTCCTCGTTGGCGGCCAGCTGCAGGCGGCGGCCCGAAATATCCCAGCGCACCAGCTTAAACGGGCCGGTGCCGTTCATATGGTCAAATAAATAAGAGGACTGCTTTTCAAAATTGTTAAACTGCTTCCACGTTTCTTCCGTGCCGTCCCAGCCGCCGTGCGCCGCCACCCAGTTTTTGGGCACCACATATCCCCAGCGCGCCAGAACGCCCAAAAACGGAGCAAAGGGCTTTTTTAGACGGATGACCACATTGTCTCCCTGCACCTGCACGGCTTCCGCGGCTTCTTTAAAATCCACTACGATATTGCCTTGTTCGTCACGCGTGGAACTATAACCCAAAATCGGCTCCAGCAGCAGGGAGGACGGACCGCCGGACACATCGGACAGAATAAAACGCAAAATAGAGTAACGTACGTCCTCCGGAGTCATTTCCGTACCGTCATGAAATTTAACGCCCTTGCGTATGGGAAAAGTATAGGTCAGCCCGTCCCGGGAAATCAGGCCGTTTTCCACCGTAGGCACCTGCGTGGACAGGGAAGGCAAAAATTCATTCATGGAGCTGCCGTTAAATTTCAGCAGCGTATCGTACACGTTCATCATCATGCCCTGCGTTACCCCGTCATAAGAAAACACAGGGTCCAATGACTGCATTTCCCCGCCGTGGGCCATAATCAACGTATCATTATCCTGCTTTTCCGCACAGGCACAGAAAAAACACAAACAAACAAACCATACAAAAAAGAGTTTCTTCATAGTTTCCTCACTAAATATGCCGCACCGCGTTTGTGCATCAGCCAGGCGCGGGCAAATTCTGCTGCGTCATAAAAACGGATTACTTCCTTGGCGGTTTCGGCGGCCGGATCGGCCACCCGTATTTTACCATTTTCCCACCCGCAAAGCAGCACCAGATGCCCCGGGGTCTGCATCGCCGCCGCACCGGCCAGCTCCCCGCGCTTGTAAGCCACGGTGGCCAACACCAAACTTTGCGACGTCAAAAACTCCCCCAACTGGGAAAGCCGCTGGAAACGGGTGACAAACGCCTCACATCCCAGACGGGAGGCATAGGCCGTGTTTAAGGTCCAGTTACCGTAAATCCGCGCGCGGTCGTCATAGACGGCCGAAGCGGTTTGCAGCGGCTCGGCTTTGACGCCTAATGATTGCAAAGCCATGGTCAGCGAAGTGGGGCTGCACAGCCGCAGCTTGTCCGTGGGCGAAACGGCCAGACACATTTGGGAAAGGGGTTTAACGGGGATTTTTAAATGACCGGAGGGCAAAATGGCGGCACAGTCGTCATATGCGGCTGCGGCGTCTGTCAGGCAGACAAATACGCGCGGTACGTCCATATCCCCGTGTAAAGTCAGGCGGAAACGGTACGCCTGGGCGGGCGTTTTGGCGCGCAGCACGTCCACCGCCAGGAAAGCACTGTCGTCTTCCTGTGTATCAAAGCTGTGCCCCAGGCGCACGGAAAACAGCGCCAGCTTAAAAAATTTGCTCCATACGCCCCCCTGGCGGATTTGCACCTCGGACAGGAGCCAGCCGTTGGTGGCTGTATGGTAATTAACGGAAAGAATCAGCGACGAAAAATCCACCGGCGTTTCAAACGCGGGGGACACGACGGTATGAATATCTCCGTCCCCGTGAAACAAATAGCCCCGTTGAGGACGGTGCACAAACGTCAGATACGGCAGTTTCGGTTCTGCGCTGTTCATAAAAGATATAAAAATCGGGGCACCCGGGCTCGAACCGGGAACCTTCCGCTCCCAAAGCGGACGCCCTACCATTGGGCCATGCCCCGTATTTTTATTGTAGCAATTTTACAGCCCGCTTACTTATTCATGACGAAAATGAAAGGAATTTGTTATAATAATATTTGTGATGCGCCTATAGCTCAATTGGTTAGAGCAACCGACTCATAATCGGTGGGTTCCAGGTTCAAGTCCTGGTGGGCGCATTTTTTTCAGACGACAGTGTAGTAAAAAGTGTAGTAAATGGTGTAACAAAAAACCAACTCTCCCCACTATATTGGCAGATTGTTTCCTATCTTTTTCTTATTCAGGATGGTATGACGAGGGCTTTGCTTCCCGCCTTATTTACGGGCTGATTTCCTCTTGCGCGCCGTAAAAGCAAATGCTAAAATATATATGTTGATCCGGGATGGTGTAATGGTAACACGGATGCCTCTGGAGCATTAATTCTAGGTTCGAGTCCTAGTCCCGGAACCAGATTTATACAGGCCGCCGCCGGCATAAGGCGGCGGCTTTTTCATTAGAGGTTTTTATGGAAAACAGCGTCAAACCCTCAGGAAAACATAATAATGCATTGGACGAAATTATCGCCCAACGTTATGCCGAAGCCAAAGAATTAAAAGCCTCCGGCATAAACCCTTACCCCAATCGCTGCGACAAAAAACAAACCTGCGCCGAAGCAAAAAATGCGCCGGACGACGCGCAAGTTTGCACCGCCGGCCGCTTGGTGCAGCTGCGTTTGATGGGCAAAGCCGCTTTCGCCCATTTGCGCGATTTCTCCGGCAAAGTACAACTTTATGTGGCCAAAGACAATTTAGGCGACGAAGCGTACACTTTTTTCAAAAAACATATAGCCGTGGGAGACTTCGTATCCGTCACGGGCCACCTGTTTGTTACCAAAACCGGCGAACGCACCATTAAAGTATCCAAACTGGTTTTAATTTCCAAAGCCATTCGGCCGCTGCCGGAAAAATTCCACGGTTTGCAAGATACGGAAGTACGCTTCCGCAAACGCCATTTGGATTTGATCGCCAACGAGGATGTAAAAGAAATTTTTGTCAAACGCGCCCGCATTATTTCGTCCATACGAAAAACTTTGGACGAAAAAGGCTTTTTGGAGGTGGAAACGCCCGTGTTAACACCGGACAGCGGCGGCGCGGTAGCCCGTCCGTTCCAAACATATCACAACGCCTTAAAAATGCCGCTTCGGCTGCGCATTGCGCTGGAACTGTACCATAAAAGGCTGATTGTGGGCGGCTTTGACCGCATTTACGAAATAGGCCATATGTTCCGCAATGAAGGCATAGACACCACGCATAACCCTGAATTTACAATGATGGAATTGTATCAGGCGTACGGAGATGTAAACGCCATGGCGGATTTATTTGAAGACATTTTGGCCAATGCGGCTAAAACCGTCGGCGTTGAAAAGGTAACTTACCGAGGTGAAGAAATAAACTTGGTACCGCCGTATAAACGGCTGTATATTCCGCAGGCATGGAAAGAAAAATTCGGGCAGGACATTCATGAAGTGCTGGACGGACGCCAGTTTAAGCGCGAGCCTTTGGCCAAGTTGGCCAAAGAACAGGGAATATCTTTTTCCGCCTCGGATCCGGACAGCAAACTGTTTGACGAATTGTTTGAAACCAAGCTGTTGGCAGGCTACCATTGCCCCGTCATTGCCTTGGATTATCCGACGGCCGTCAGCCCTTTCAGCAAAACAAAACCGGACGATCCGGAAATCGTGGAACGTTTTGAAGCGTTTGTGTCCGGCAGTGAAATTGCCAACGCATATACGGAACTAAACGACCCCGCCGACCAATACCAGCGGTTGAAAGATCAAGCGGAAGCCAAAGCCAAAGCGCAAGGCGAAGACGCCGAAAACGCCGACATTCTGGACGGGGATTACATTGAAGCGTTGGAATCGGGCATGCCTCCCACGGGCGGAATGGGCATCGGTATAGACAGAATGGTCATGCTGCTTACCGGTCAAGATTCCATACGGGAAATTATCTTCTTCCCCACATTGAAAAAATTGGAAGACAAAGAAGAAAAATAACCAATCCCCCGCCTTTCGGCGGGGGATATTTTCTCCAAAGGCATCCCAAAAGCAGCATAAAATAAGCCAAACATACAGAATCGCCGGCAGAAACTGCCTCTACCGCACCGATGCCGGCCATTGCCGCTGAAACCGCCGTTCAGGCTTCATAGCCTCTTTCACAACTCCTACGCAAGCAGAAAAAATAAAGTAGAATATATCCATGAAATTTGAACGCTTTGTGGCCATGCGCTATATGCTGAAACGCAAAGGGCTTTTCGCCGTGATTACCACCTTAATCGGTGTGGCAGGCGTAAGCGTGGGTGTGGCCGCATTGATTACCACTTTGTCCGTGATGAACGGCTTTCAAAGCGATATCAAAGAAAAAATCATCGGGGCGCAAAGCCATATACTCGTTTTTGGACGCATGGCAAAAGATGTTTACCCGCAAAAACTGCAAGCCATAGAAAATTTGCCGGACGTGGAAGGAGCCGCCCCCAATATTTACGGTCAAGCCATTCTCTCTTATCGGGGACAGAGTCTGGGCGTGATTATCCGCGGTTTGGACCCGAGACAAGAAGCTAAAATAAACAACCTAAACGATTCCTTAACAGAAGGCTCCTTTGACACACCGAACGAATGGGGAGAGGACGCCCCGCCGCCGCTTGTGCTGGGGGCGGAGCTGGCTATGAACATGAACCTTTTTATAGGAGACGACGTGGTGCTAATTTCCCCGCAATCCATTTCCACAGGTGCCGGTATGTTTCCTAAAATGAAGCGCTTTCGCATCAGCGGTCTTTTGCGTACGGGATATTATGAGTTTGATAATACGATTGTCTATGCTCCCTTGGCCGACGCCAGCGACTTTTTGGGGCTGCAGCAAGGCGTTACCGGCATCGCCGTTAAGCTAAAGAACATGAACCAAGCCGAGGCCGTTGCCCCGCTGATACAAAAAACCGTCGGTTACGGTTACGCCGTGCGCACATTTGCCCAAATGAACAGCACGCTCTACGCCGCATTAAAACTGGAAAAAGCCGTCATGTTTATCATTTTATTTCTCATTATAGCGGTGGCTTCTCTGAATATCGCTTCCAATCTGATTTTACTGGGAACGGAAAAATTGCGCGACATCGGTATTATGCGCGCTTTAGGCGCCAGTCCGAAAATGATACGCGGCATTTTTATGTGGGAAGCCATGATGACTGCCACCGTAGGCATCGTCTTAGGCGTATTGCTGGCGCTGCTGCTGTGCTGGATCATAGCCACGTTTAATATTGTGGAACTGCCCGGAGACATTTATTATTTGACTAAAGTACCCGTGCGCATAAATATATGGGACGTACTGGCCGTTATAGGCGGCAGCTATCTAGTATGCTTTTTTGCGGGGCTGTATCCGGCTGTGAAAGCCTCCCGCGTACACCCGACGGACGCTATACGTTATGGCTGATATACTGGAAATAAAAAATTTAACCAAAATATACGGTCAAGGCACCGAAAATCTGTGCGTGCTGGAAAATGCGGATCTAACCGTCCCGCGCGGCACGTTTGCCGTGCTGTTGGGACCAAGCGGCAGCGGCAAAAGCACATTGTTAAATCTTATAGGGCTGCTGGACAAGCCCACCTCCGGCCAGATTTTCTTTGAGGGAAAAGAGATTACCAAAATCAAAAACGAAACCAAACGCTCCGCCCTGCGGCGCAAGAAAATGGGTTTTGTGTTCCAATTTGACGGCTTACTGCCGGAATTTACGCTGCTGGAAAATGTGGCGCTGCCGGCGCTTATGCACGGCAAAGACGAAAGCCAACGGGCGCAAAAATTGCTGGACCGCTTTGGTATAGGCCGCATATCGCATAAAATGCCGTCTGATTTAAGCGGCGGAGAAAAACAACGCGCCGCCATCGCCCGCGCACTGTGCAATAAGCCGGACTTGCTGTTGGCCGACGAACCGACTGGCAATCTGGACGCGGCGCGCAAAGAACAAGTTTTTCAGGATTTTGCCGCACTGGCAAAAGACGGGTTAACCGTATTAATGGTAACGCATGACGTACATGCGGCCCATTTTGCCCATGCGGTATACACGCTTCAGGAGCGCAAACTGCTGCGCACAAAATAAATTTTATGGGAAAAATCTTTTTTCTTCTGGCTCTATGTTTATTCCCCTCTTTGCTTTTTGCCGATCCTGTCGTACAGGAAAAAGGCTTTCGGGAAGCTCTGACGCCGCATACCTCTTTTCGTCAAGCAAAAAAACAAGCCGGCTGGAACAAGCAGCCGCATGATTATTTGAATTTGGGCAAAGCATGCTTATACGGCAGCGGCACAAAGAAAAACGCCAAAAAAGCTCGCAAATACCTGCAAAAAGCCGCTAAAACCAACCAAAGGGAAGCAAAGCTCCTGCTGGCGCTTATGCAAAGCCAAGGGCTGGGCTTTAAGGCCGACCCGAAACAGGGTTTTGAAAGCGTACGCTTCCTTGCTCCCGACTATCCTCTCGCGCAATACGCTTTGTCCCGTTTATATGAAGACGGCCTCGGCACGCCATCCGACTCCGCGCAAGCCCTCCATTGGCTGACAAAAGCCGCCACCGCGCCCGTCCCCGTGCCGCAGGCACAAGCCCGTTTGGCCGCTTACTATATGCACGGTTATCCGCCGTACATATCCCCCGAAAAAGAAAAAGCTTTTCACCTCATGCTCTCCGCAGCCGAGGCAGAAAACGCACAGGCTCAATATGAAACGGCACTCATGTATTTACATGGTACAGGTACGGCTAAGAATGAAAAAAGGGCTTTTCTCTTTATGCGCAAAGCCGCACAAGCGGATATAACGCAAGCTCAAATAGATTTAAGCAACATGTATAAAGAGGGCATAGGAACCAAAGCGGACGATTATGGGGCTTTTTCTTGGATGAAAACCGCCGCCAAACAAGGAAATGTGCTGGCGCAGGAACAAACTGCTTTATATTATTTAAGAGGCTTCGGCACGGACGCCAGCATCCAAGAAGCTCTTTTCTGGGCGCAACAGGCGCGCGACAACGGCAGCATACAAGCCGAAAATATAATACGCCAAATTAAGGATACTTTATAAATATGACTTTTTTAATAACCGCTTTCGTATTATTTGCTACGGCCATTTGTTTGTACCGTTATAAGGCCGAACGGAAAAAAATCGCCGACACGCTACACTTTGCCGCACGCGCAAACCCGCAGGCACAGTATGAAGCGGCCCTGTTGTATTATGCTGGCAAGCGCGTAACACAAAATAAAGCCTTGGCGCTAAGCTATTTGCACTCCGCCGCCAGCACAGGCCATATAAAAGCCTTAAACGCGCTGGGCGCTTTATATCACGGAGGCAAAGACGTAACGCGGGACGATAAAAAAGCCTTCGCATGTTACGAACAAACCGCCGCGCAGGGAGACTTCGAGGGAATGATTAATTTGGCCGTAATGTACCGCCGCGGCACCGGTACGGACAAAGATAACAAAAAGGCCTTCTTTTGGATGAAAAAAGCGGCCGACGCAAAAAGCCCTTTAGGACAGCGTTTGCTGGCGGAATTTTATTATAATGGGATTGGTACGGAAAAAGATGAAAAAGAAGCCTTAAAATATTACACGTTGGCCGCAGCGCAAAAAGAACCCGTCGCTGTTAAATTCTTAAAAACACGCGACCCGCGTTTGTTGCGCCACGACCCACTGTAAGACAAACGCCGCACCGAATAAAAAATGAAAAAATATTTTATTTTGTTTTTGCTTTGCCTGCTCCCCACCGCACTGAAAGCGGAAATTAATCCAGACTGCACCTATAACGGCATACCGCTTTACGGCAGGGTAAAAATCGTGGAACATTTTGCTGATTTTCGCGTAAAAGCGGTTTTCTTCTTGCCGGATTTGCGTGTGCAGCAGGTATCTTCTTTCGCCAATTCCTGCGGCAGATGGCAACTGGTGGATTCTTTTCCTGATTTCACGGTGCAATTTGTAGATGTACTGCCGGACTTTACGATACAGTTTGTAGAATCCTTCCCGGGCATTGGCTAAAATAAACTTCGTCCTTCGTTTGATTTTCTGAAATTCATATTCGCGTCGTTTATTTGGCGCTAATTTGCCGTCTGCCGATTTGCAACTATGTTTTTCTGGCTCCATTTCAGCAGAGCAATATCTCTTTTCCCGTTAATTACCCGGGATCTTTGTCATATCCATAATCTCTGTTGCCGCATTTTCCATCAACTGGCGCCGAATTTCCTTTTAACAGAACAGTCATTAAAAAACCTCCGGCTTGCGGAGGTTTTTTTCACACGGCAATTTTTAGTTTTCGCGCCAGAGCGACTAAAATGCTTTTGTTTCGCTCCGGCATAGGCAGTCCCTGCAATGCCTTAAAAACCTGTTGCTGGGCCAAGGAAATATCCGGCGTAAAACCGAAAATTTCCATATAATTTAGAAACTCCACCGTTTTAACTGCCAAAGGCAGAGAGGAAGGATTATGACAGAATTGCCGCACATATTGCATAAGCTTATCCGCCGCGCTGGCGTTTACCTGCGCCGAATCCGTCTGCAAACCCAGCGTGCGCACGTCATCCATCAATTCTTCCAACGCATTAATATCTACGGGATCGCGCGCCAGCTCCGTTTTTATGTCGGCAGTCAATACAAAATCGGCCACAGTGGTAAAAGCCGCCGGCAGCGGCGCGCCGATATATTTTAAGCCGCGTACGGCCGGATACTGCTGTTCGAAAATGCGCGAAAATTCCTCGTCCGTTTTTTGAGAAATGTGCGTCAGCACGCGGTCTATCACGCGGCGCTGCGCATCCTTAAATAAAGATGTAAACGGATAAATGGTTTTGAAGTGTTTGACGATTTCTTCATGTACATGTTCAAAACCCTCTTTCCGCGCCGCTTGTGCCAAAGAAGCAAAAACAGCGGACGTGTCTATTTCCTCAGACGGGCAAGCGGCACACGTCAAGCGCGTATCATGACTTTGGCAAACGGCAAAACGAATATCGTTCTCTTCCAAGGTAACGCGGTTTTTCAGCCGCATGCCACCATAGCATAAATGCCCTTCCTCCTCATGCATGCGTTCACACTGATACTGCGAAACGTCCCACACGTATGCGCCGGACGGCTCCGTTCCCTCTCCGGGCAAATCCTGCAGCACCTGCTGTACGGCCACTTTAGTCTCCGGCATGGCCGCCGGTTTGACAAAACGCTCGTAAACGACCGCCCCGTTTTTCAAATCTTTTATATTGCTGGGCGCATCCTGCAGCATACGCACAAACTCTGCTTCCGCATCGGCCCCGCCCGTCTTTCGTTTTAGTTCCAACGCACGGGCGGCATACTGCAGAATTTGTACGGTCTCTATGCCGCTGATTTCATCAAAAAACCAACCGCAGCTGGTATACATCAGCATAGCGTTGCGCTGCATTTCCAACAACATCAACGCCGAGGAACGGTCTCTCCACGCTTTTTCCGTGGCATGACGGAGAAAAAAACGGTGCTGCGCGTCCAAACTGCGGTCCAGAATCAATTCGATATAATCGTTGCGCGCCGCCCACGGATCTTTAAAATATTCGCGTCCGCGCGTATCAAAATCTTTTATCATCTCATCACGGACAAAATCCAACGCTTTTCGCAACGGAGCGCGCCATTTTTGGTTCCAGCCCGCGTGCATGCCGGAATTGCACCCGCAATCAGCCCGCCACCGCTCCACGCCATGGAAACAGCTCCAAGAAGAGTTTTCAAAAATCTGCGCTTCATATTGCGGCGGAAATTTCTCCAAAAACTCTCCGTACACCGTCAGCTGCACGTCCGGCAAATTCTGCACGTATTTTAAGCAGTAGGCCAGCGCCATATCGGCAAATTTCTGATGATGTCCATACGTTTCCCCGTCGGTGGCAATATGCATGAGCTGGGCCTCTCCGCCATCATGGTAAGTGCTTAAAAGCCGCCGCGCAAAATTTTCACCGCTTTTTAAGGTATCGGAAAACGCAATTCCCTGCGAAATAGGGCCGTCATAAAAAAACAGGGCTATTTGTCTGCCGGAAGGCAGGCGGCACAGATACGCGCGTTTTGGGTCCACTTTGGCACCGGATACGTCCGTCCAGTTTTTCTCGCCCAGTTTCCGTATGCGCGCGCATTGCCCGGGAGCCAAAATAACGTATTTCATGCCATGAGCGGCCAACACTTCCAGCGTGGAAGTATCACAAGCCGTTTCAGCCAGCCACATGGCTTCCGGATCACGTCCAAAACGCGCCTTAAAATCCGTCAATCCCCATTTGACTTGGGTTTCCTTGTCGCGCGCATTGGCCAGCGGCATAATGATATGATTGTACACCTGCGCAATGGCGGAGCCGTGTCCGCCAAAGTTTTCCATGCTTTGTTTGTCCGAAGCCAATACAGCCTCATAAACTTCAGGAGCATGCCGCTGCATCCACGACAAAAGCGTCGGCCCGAAATTAAAACTGATATGGGCGTAATTGTCCACCAAATCGGTCAATTCTCCTTTTGCGTTTAAGACGCGTGCCAAAGCGTTGGGCGCATAGCACTCCGCGCAAATGCGCGCATTCCAATCGTGATAAGGGGCCGCGCTGTCTTGCGTTTCTATTTCTTCAAGCCAAGCGTTTTCGCGCGGAGGTTGATAAAAGTGTCCGTGAATGCAAAGATATTTCATATATATGTTATAGCAATTAATCGCGTTTTTTGCACTGTCATTACGCCGAAAAACACTTGATTAAACGCCGCACAAACTCTATACTATAAATAACCCGCCGCATTATGACGGCCCGAGGTGAAAATATGAAAAAAACATTTATTTTAGACACCAATGTCTTGTTGCACGACGTTAATTCCATTTATGCGTTTGAAGACAATGACGTCGTTATTCCGATGGTCGTCATTGAGGAGCTGGACAATTTCAAAAGCGAAGGCGACACGCGCGGCAAAAACGCCCGCATGGTTTCGCGGGAATTGGACGAATTGCGCAAAAAAGGCCGCTTGAACGAAGGAGTAAAACTGCCCAAGGGCGGAACGCTGAAAATAGAATTGGACAAACCCAACATCCTGCCGCAAATTTTATCTTTTAACAAGTCGGACAATTCCATATTAAACATAGCCTACACCATGGCTAAAAAAGAGGGGTCGTACAAAAAAAACCAAAGTCCCGTTTTTGTAGTAACCAAAGACATCAATATGCGTCTGAAAGCCGAAGCGCTGGGATTGTCGGCGCAGGATTACACTTCCGACAAAGTGAACTATGATGAACTCTACACAGGCGTGGCGGAAGTGGAAGTGGAGGCGGCAAAAATTGACGCTTTTTACCATGATAAAAAATTAGATTTGGACAAAGATCTATATTTTCCCAATCAATTTCTTATCCTGAAAGCAAATGACGGCAGCAAAAAATCCGCCATGGGCCGCGTAGCCAACAACGGGGAAAATGTGCTCAAACCGCTTTCAGCGCAAGATCCGGCAGCATGGGGAATTAAACCCCTAAATAAAGAACAGCGTTTTGCCATGGAGCTGTTGCTGGACGACAGTTTGGATATTGTTACTTTGGTCGGCACCGCGGGGACGGGCAAAACGTTGCTGACGCTGGCTACCGGTCTGCAGCGCACCATGGACGACAACGCTTACCGCCGCATGGTCGTCTGCCGTTCTATTGTACCCGTAGGCAGAGACCTAGGGTTTTTGCCCGGCACCAAGGAAGAAAAATTGGAAGCGTGGATGGGAGCCATTTATGACAATCTGGCTTTCTTGGCCGACCGCAAAAATCCGGATGAAGGAGAAGAAAAAGCACATTATCTTTTGGACAGCGGAAAAATTGAAATCGCCTCCGTTACGCACATGCGCGGCCGTTCGCTGCCCGGGCAATACATGATTGTGGATGACGCCCAAAACTTGACTCCGCACGAAATGAAAACCATATTAACGCGTGCCGGAGACGGCACAAAAATCGTCGTAACGGGCGACCCGTATCAAATTGATACGCCGTATTTGGACATAGAATCCAACGGTTTGACTTATTTGGTGGATCGTTTGAAAGGACAGCCAACGCACGGACACATTACATTTACCAAAACAGAACGCAGCCGACTGGCGGATTTGGCTTCCAAATTACTGTAAAGACCAAACGGCTGTCTGCAAAAAGCCCCGCTGCAAAGAGCGGGGCTTTTGTTTTGCCTAAAGCACCGTCCGTATATTCATATATTTTTTGCCAAAGCACATTCTGAAAGGCATGAAATTTTGCCATATATCAGACGCAAAAACAAACTTAAAATATGAAGTTATCACAAACCGGTGTACAGAAGCGCAAGCGCCGACGCACCGGTGATAAACAAAACGGATATTTCCATCCGCATCCCTAAAAAATCATATTTATTTTATTATCGTTTGCCAATAAATTCGGCATAACCCTAATAAAACGTTCTAAAAAATCTTTTTCTTTTTTATAATAAAAACAAACAGGAGGCAAACATGAAAAAAACATGCGTTTTCATATTAACCGCCTTTTTGCTGCTGGGACAAGTCCCTTGCGCCGATGCCTGTACAGGAATCGCTTTTGCCGCGCAAGACGGCACGCAAATACAGGCGCGCACCATTGAATGGGCCGGTTATCCGCTGGAAAGCAAACTGATTGTTCTTCCGCGCGGACAGGAAAATACCTCGCTCACACCGGCAGGCCAAAACGGATTAAAATGGAAAAACAAATACGGCGCCGCAGGCATCAGCGTAGTCAAAGATAAATTTATCGGAGAAGGCGTCAATGAAAAAGGCTTGGCGGCGGGCGTGTTTTATTTTGTCGGGTACGGCAGTTTGGGAAAATATAATCCGAAAAAGGCCTCTAAGTCCATCGGAGATATGGAACTGGTGGCTTGGCTTTTGACAAATTTCGCCACCGTGGAAGAGGCGCTCAAAGGACTCAAAAAAGTGGAAATCGTCCCCATTTATCCGCCGGAAAACGGACAAACTTCCGCCCCTACCGGTCATTGGCGTATAGCCGACGCCACAGGCCGCAGCATTGTGCTGGAAATAGAAAATGCAGGCGTGCGCCATATCTATGAAAACACGGCCGGAGTCCTGACCAATTCCCCGTCTTTCCCTTGGCAAATAACCAACCTGAACAATTATGTTCATCTGCAAACCGGAGAAACCCATCCGCAAAATATGGGGCAAACCACGCTTAAAGCATTCGGCGCAGGCGCCGGCTTGTGGGGGCTGCCCGGCGACATTACCCCTCCGTCCCGTTTTGTGCGCGCATTCTTTTATAACCGCACCGCCCCCGTTCCCGCCACCGCGCAGGAGGGAGTACTGCAAGCGTTTCATATTCTGAATAATTTTGATATTCCCATAGGTGTGGAGTTCGCAGATAAGAAGAAAATCCCCGCCATGCCCAGCGCTACCCAATGGACCGCCGTTACCGACATGACACATCCCGCGTTGTATTACCGCACCATGTACAACAGCCGCATACGGAAAGTGGACCTGACAAAAATAGATTTTGCCACGGCAGTCTATCAAGCGCTGCCGCTGGACAAAACGCCGGAGGAAATAGAAGAAGTTTCTTTTTAGCCGCGCTTTTTATGCAAAACAAAAGGCCGCATTATGCGGCCTTTTGCGTTTGATGGTCTTTGGAATTTTTTTCCTTTTCCTGTGCCAGCCGGAGAGCAAAGTCTTCCGGCGGCAGCGGGCGGGAAAAATAATATCCCTGTGCCAGATCACAGCCGATACCGCTTAAAAATTCAGCCTGTTCCGCCGTCTCTACGCCTTCGGCCACCACGCCGCTGCCCAAACTTTTTATCATGCGCACCAAACCGGAAATGATTTGCCGCATACGGGGATTTCCTTCCCCGCGGACCAGAAATTCTTTATCCAGTTTCACACAATCAAAATCTAAGTTTTTCAATACATTCAACGAAGAATAACCGGAACCGAAATCATCCATAGCCACGGAAAAACCTTTGGCGTGCAGAGAATCAATAACGTTTTTCATCAATTCCACATTGCCAAATACCACGCTTTCCGTCAATTCCACTTCCAACAAATGATGTTCCACGCCATATTCGTCTGCCATGCGCGCCAATACGTCAATAAATTGCGGATCTTCCAAATGCAAACGGGAAAAATTGACGCCAATAGGAACCACGGGTTTGCCTTGTTCTTTCCACGCTTTCAGCAGCTGCAAAGTCTGCTGCAGCATAAACATATCCAGTTTAAGCACAAAACCGTTTTTCTCAAACACCGGAATAAACTGGTCGGGCGGCACCAGTCCCTGTGTCGGATGCTGCCAACGCACCAACGCTTCGGCGCTGCGGGTCAAGCCGGTCTTAAAATCACATTTCGGCTGCAAATAAATCTTAAATTCCCCATCGCGCAAAGCTTGGTCCATAATGCTTTCAATGCGCTTTTCTATCACAATCTGCCTGCGCGACTGTTCATCGTAAAACGCGCATACTTGTCCGGCATGCTGCTTGGCCGAAGCCCACGCCAAATTGGCGCGGTCCATCATAATATAGAAAGGAACGTCTTCATCAACCAAATAAATGCCGCAAGTTAAAGACAAAGGAAGACATTCGCCGCCGCTGCGGCAATAACGCCCCGCACGCTCGGCCAAAGAATCTACGCGGCGGCCCAGTTCCGTACGGTCGGGACAGGCCAGCAACAATAAAAATATATCCGAAGAAGAGCGGCAGAACAGTTCTCCTTTTTCCAACCCCGCGCGCAAAGCCGCCGCCACTTGTTTCAGTACTTGGTCTCCCTGTTCAAAGCCGTAAATGTCATTGACGGCCTTAAAACGGTTTACATTCACCATCACCAAAGCATAAGGAATTCCTTTTTTCTTAAAAGCTTCCGCCGCGCGGGAAAACTTAAAACGGAAAGCGTTTAAATTGTCCGTCTCCGTCAAAGGATCCACAAAACCCATACGAAACAAAGCGCGACTGCTTTGGCTCTGCATGCGTAAAATAAATACAAGCAACACTCCCAGCACCACAATAATGGAACTGAATAATACTAAGGACATGAGTACCAAACGCTGTGCCTGTTCGGCCACGGATTTGGTGGGCAGCACCGCCATGGCAAACCAGTCATTATAACGCAAGGGATAGTATGAAGCAAAACGATGTTCCCCATCCAGCGTATAGCCCGTCCATCCGCTTTCCCCGCGGGTAATTTCCTGCTGGGTACGCAAGGCGGATTTCCCGCGGTCATATGAAGAATGCTGCCCCGCTTCAAACACATTGCCGTATGCGGCGCGCGGATAAGCGATAATGACATCCCCCTTTCGGTTAAGGATAAAGGCCAGTCCTTCTCCGTGAGTGGCATTGGCGGAAAGAGTGCGAGCGTAAAATTCAATCGTTTGCGTTGCGAAAACCACGCCCGCTTTTTCTCCTTCAGGAGAGGGCATGGGAACGGCAAACACCAAAATATCTTTGCCCGTAAAAGGACCCTTGCGCCGGCCGGAAATATAATGCTTTTGTTTATAAACGGTTTCCACGTTTTCCGCGGAAATAAAATCCGGCAGTACGCCCCCGTTTGAAAATACGGCGCGTCCGTCCGGTCCCTGATACCCCATAAGCGTAAACGCATTATTTTTGTTCTGTCGGTCCAAATATTTTACCAAAGCCTGCTGATTTTCCAGCAAACGCGAATCTTGCAAAGAAACGGCCACTGTGGATAAAAGCCGGAACTCCGCTCCCAGCAGACGGCTGAAATTATCCGCCAATTCGCGGCTGGAACTGACGATAACCGTGCGGGCGTCTTGGCTTAACCGGTCTGTTACTTGACGCCAATAAAGAACAGACGCCAACACCACCAGCAGCGCGGCGGCCAGTATCAATAAAAATGCTCTTTTAAAACCGGTTACTTTATACATAATTATTCCCAAAATGGGCGCTTATTGTTTTTTGTCTGGCTCGGTGTCCGCAGCGGCAGACGGGGCGGCTGGTTTAGCCGTTTCTTTGGACGGTGAAACGGCTTCATTCTCCGCACGGAAAGCACTGATTAACTGTTGGCTGTAAGCGAAAAACGCATACAAAGCGTTTTCCGGATTACGCACGTCCGTTTCCGGCAGTTCGCTGGCATAAATTTGCCCGTCGCCCGATACGGCAAACAACGTTACTTTATTTTCATCTTGTTGAGGCGTCAGTACGGCTTTTGGTTCCAACCGGACGGCGGCCGCCGCGCCGGCCTGCATCATGCGCAAAGCTTTTTCCCGCACGGAACCGCTGCTGGCCCCGCCGGTAAATCCGCCTATGCCGCTGGCACTGTTGTTCTCAAAATAAATGCTGGCATTGCCTAAAGAGGACGCCGCTATCAAAAAATTTTTTATGCCTCCCTTTGTATCCCGCGCCGCTATTTCCACGCCGCACACGCATATTTTTCTTTCACCCAACAAAGGCACTTCTTCTTTGTGCTGTAAGTTTTTGACGTCCAACCAAAAATTTCTCATTGTTTCATAGGCTTTGTTCATTTTTTCCTCCGCCATTTTATAGTTTAACAAGAAACGCCCGCGGCTGAAAAGCGTTTCAGAACCCTTTTTATAGGAGAGACAAACTCCTTCCCGTCAAAATGTTCCCCGACAAAAAAGCCCCGATTTCACATCGGGGCTTTGGCAAATTACACCGCCCCGTTAGAATGAAAAAGCCAAACGGACATTTGCGCCCCAGCCTTCTGCTTGCCCCGCCAAGCCGAAAACGGAAACGCTGGATTTCATGGGCAGCATGGCATCCACGTTTTCATAACTGATACCCAGCTCGGCCTGCCCCGTTAAGCCGTCCATTTCTACGTCGGATACATTATGTCCGTCCACGCTGACGCTGCTTTCGCCGTCTATTTCGTAAATTCCGGCCACCCCGACATACGGTTTATATTTGTTGGCCAGCGTGCCTAAATTCAGCTTTGCGCCGATTTTTCCGCTTAAACTTTGCACGGCGTCAAAATCCACATTTTGGCCCAAATTGTCATATCCGTCGTCTCCCGTCAGATACAGCCAGTTTATTTTGCCGTATAATTGCAAAGCAGACACATTCTGCACCAAGCCGGCGGACAATACCCCATAAAAACCTTTCAGATCCAAGCTGGAAGACAGTTCGTCGGAAGAAAAATCTCCCGTCTGATAACCGGCGCGCAGAACGGCTTCTATGCGCCCCTCATCGCTGTAAGGCAGCAAGACAAAACCGCCCAAGCCGAAATCGTCAATCCCGCCGTCGGCGGATTGAGGATCGGTGTCATATTGTCCATGGCCGTAACGCACAAACCAACCCCATACATAATCCCCGGGCTTATACCAATGACCGCCCTGCACTACGAAACTTTGCAAATCAAATCCGCTGCCCGTTTCATAAGAATTGTCATAATACTGTACGCCGCCGAAACTGTCATTGGGCGTATTCAGCGCCACCGCTTCATTAAAGGCGTCTTCCAACATATCGTCGCCTATCGTTGCCAGAGCCAATCCCGCTAGCTGCGCCTGCGCATACGGTTTGGCCAAATCATTTTGGTATTGTCCCTTGACACTCCAATCCGTCAAAGATCCGTTTGGCGTACCGGTCAGGCTATATGCGTACGCGCCCAACACGCCGCGGTTTAACGTCAGCTCCGTACCGCTTTGGGTATGGGCCAGCACTTGGCTCATTTCAGACGGTTTGCCATACAGCTGGACATCAATGCCGCCGGCTACGTCTTCATTAAAAGTAACATCGCTGCCTAAACCGTAAATCGTTACGCGTTCAAAGGAATCCACCGCATTGACGGATCCCGTATAGTTGCGCAGCAACAGGCTGTTGCCGGAAGATTCCGTTCCGTTCCCTCCGTAAAAATCACCGTTGATTTTTGTGTTGCCGGATAAAATAAGGGTATTATTGACTGTTGCATTGCCGGAAGAGCTATAACCCGCATAAACGTCTCCGTCTACAGTTACTCCGTCCAACTCTACCGTATTTCCGGAGGCCTCTCCATCTTGCGTATATCCGCCGTATATATTGCCGGATACCGTCTCTCCCGTAACGGAAACGCGGTTACCGGACGCATGGCCCGCCGCCGTACGCCCGCCGTACACATTCCCCGTCAAGGCGGATTGCACCGCCGTCAGCGTATTGCCCGATGCACCCGCTGCTGCGTACCCTCCGGCCCAGCCGTCAGCGGAGGATAAGACAACCCCTTGCAGAGACAAAGCATTATTGTCCGCCGTACTCGCCGCGGAATATCCGCCGGCCAGCGTATTGCCTCCCCGCGTCGCACCGAAAACGGTCAGACTGTTGCCGTTGGCCGCACCTGCGGCGGCATAACCTCCATAAGCGGCTTTCCCCACCGAAGCGGAAGCCAGCGAAACCGTATTGCGAGAAGCCTCCCCCTGTGCGGCATAACCGCCGTATACCAAAGCCGAATCCGCCAGCACGGCATTAGACTCCACGGTTACACGGTTGTTTAACGCATTTCCTTCGGCAGCGGCCCAGCCTCCGGCCGCTTCGGAGGATAGAGTCCCTCCCTGTATACGTACTTCATTGTAATAGGCTTGATCGGCTCCGGATGTATACCCCCCGTACACCGCGCCGGATATATTACCGGCCTGCTCCACCTGTACCAAATTATATTCCGCCGCACCGCCATTGCTGTAGCCGCCGTATAAATCGGCCGCCACATTACCGGCCTGCCGCAACGAAATCTGATTATGAACGGAATGGCCCTTAGCGGCATATCCTCCATATACCCCGTTGCTGCTGGAAGTATTGTTCAGCAGGCTGTTCCCGTCCACCGTAACGGTATTATAAGAGACTTCCGCTTCACCGTCGCTATAACCGGCGGCGGTTACGGCGTCAACGACGGTCCCGTCCGTTAGGTTTAACCGATTGTAAGAAACATTGCCGGAATATCCTTTGCCAGCGATAATTTTATTGGGAGAAGAAGCATTGTAATTCACATTGCTGGACGCTATGGACAGTACGTTGTCCGTAGCGTCAACGGCGCCGTCTCCCGCCACCAACTCCCCTCGTAAAGTTACGCCGTTTACACGTACGATATTCTCCGCGGCGTTTCCGCTGCGGGAATAACCGGCTTTTAAGTCCGACAAATTGCCATAAGTTCCGCCATGTACATGCAGTTCGTTTTGATAAGCGTCTCCGTACTCACTTTCGCCGACGATAACATCATTATTAAAAGTTCCTCCGCGAATGGTTACGGAATTGGCAAAGCTGTCCACTTCTTCTTCCAATTCGCTTTCTTCTATATCGGCATGATCGGCATGGATAATGTCCTCATATATCGTAGAAGAAACGTTGTAAACGAGGTGTTTCCCTGTTCCGGCCAAACCCTGCGCGGCGACAAGAAAGAACGCCGAGAATAATACTATAAATTTTTTCATATTCCCTCCGGCTTAGAAAATATGCCTATGTCCATTATACTGATTTTTTAATGCGCGCGTACGGTTTTTTCGGACTAGAAGCGGCAAAATAAATTTGCTAGAGTAAAGACAAACGCCACGGCGCACAAAAAACAGCTGCAAGGAGCATGTATGCAAGAGAAAGGACGCGTGATTATTTTAATGATGGATTCTTTTGGCATAGGCGGAGCCGAAGACGCCGCCAAATTTGGCGACGAAGGGGCAGACACGCTGGGACATATCGCTTCCGCACGCGGCGGCATTAAGCTGCCGAATTTGGCCGTTTTGGGTTTATTCAAAGCCGCGCAAGCTTCCACCGGACGAGAAGTGCAGGCAGGCCAACAACCTCCGGCCGCGCTGCGTCTGCCCGCCAAATACGGCTATATGAAAGAAATCAGCCACGGCAAAGACACTTCTTCGGGCCACTGGGAAATGGCCGGCGTACCCGTTACGTTTAACTGGGGATACTTCAAACCGGATTACCCGTCTTTTCCCACGGAACTGATTGAAAAAATATGCGCCGAAGCGCAATTGGAAGGCATTTTGGGCAATAAGGCCGCCTCCGGTACGGTTATTATAGAAGAACTGGGGGAGGAACATATCCAAACGGGCAAACCCATTTGCTACACTTCCGCAGACAGCGTATTCCAAATCGCCGCCCATGAAAAACATTTCGGGTTGCAGCGGCTATACCATATATGCGAAATCGCATTCAAGCATGTCAAACCCTATAATATCGCACGCGTCATTGCGCGGCCTTTTGAGGGAGAAAAAAGAGGAGAATTCAAACGCACCAAAAACCGCCACGACTATTCCGTACCTCCGCCGCAAAAAACCCTGCTGGACGAGATGAAAGAAGCGGGAGGAAACGTAATATCCGTCGGAAAAATAGCCGATATTTATGCACATTGCGGCATTACGCGCGCGGTGAAAGCTTCCGGCCTGCAGGAATTATGGGACACAACGCTTCTAGAAGTGCAAAACGCTCCCGACAACAGTATCGTTTTTACCAATTTCGTGGATTTTGACATGACATGGGGCCACCGACGTGACGTGGAAGGATATGCCAAAGGCTTGGAATATTTTGATACCCGTTTGCCTGAGCTGGCCGCACGTTTGAAAGAAAACGACCTTGTATTTATCACGGCCGACCATGGCTGCGATCCTACTTACAAAGGCACAGACCATACGCGCGAACATGTCCCCGTACTGATGTTCGGCAAGCGGGTGAAGGCGGGTTTTATAGGAGGACGGGCAACGTATGCTGACTTGGGACAGACAGCCGCCGATTATTTGGGCTTGCCTCCATTGCCCGCAGGCAAAAGCTTCTTAGACGAATAAACCGCCGATATAAATTTATCGGCGGTTTCATGAAGCAAAAATGATTTGCCATGCAAACGGATATGGTGTCCGCACCATAACGGCAAGGACTTGGCGGGAACGAGGACTTATATTGGTTTATCGGCAAGGACGAGTGTATTGCTTTGAAAACAGAGCGTTTTGCCATGCCGTCCACAGCAGCTAAGTGAACCGTTATAAACGAAAATAGCGGACGCGGCTCACTCCAATTCTTCCGCCGGCTCCATATGCAAAGACGACATCAGCATATCCACCAGCCGTATATCGCTGGGATACTGCACCAGTTCCCGCGCTTTTTGCAAAGACACCCAACGAATGGAAATAATCTCCGACGCGTCATGTTTGCCGATGCGCCCCAATTTTTTCATCAAATACCACTGCACCATTTTTTTAACGTAATTACCTTGGAACGTAAACGCATATTTTACGCGTATCATAGGGCGCACGATGACGGCTTTATATCCCGTTTCTTCCAACACTTCGCGCAAAGCGGCTTGGCGCGGCGTTTCCCCCGCCTCAATATGGCCTTTGGGGAACGTCCATATTTTTTTGCCTTTCATGTTTTTGACCTGAACGAGCAACACTTTCCGCCCGTCCAGAATCACGCCGCCGCACGAAAATTCGGAAACTATCATAAGGCTTTCTCAAAGTGATACGCCGCGTTTAAGATTTTTTCTTCCTGTAAAATCGGTCCGTAAAATTGCAAACCCACCGGCAAACCCAACTTGTCGTTTCCGCACGGCACGCTGATGCCGGCCAATCCGCCGATATTGCCTTGGCAGGTATACAAATCCGCCAAATATACCGCCAAAGGATTGTCTTTATGCGCACCAAGCGTAAATGCCGTAGTGGGAGAGGTAGGCGTTAAAATAACGTCCACCCGTTCAAACGCTTTGGCAAAATCCCGCCGGATCAGCTCCCGCACTTTAACGGCCTGCAAATAACACGCTTCATAATTTTCTGAACGCAAGGCCGTAGAACCGATAATGACGCGTTTTTTCACCTCCGCGCCAAACGGCGCGCGGTTCAACTCGTACTGTTCGTTTAAGTCTTTGGCGTTTTTGGCTTCATATCCGTAGCGAATTCCGTCAAAACGGGCCAAATTGGAGCTGGCTTCGGCGCTGGTAATAATATAATAACACGGCGCGGAATATTTGGCATGCGGAGTATCCACTTCAAGCAATTGCGCGCCCAAACTTTTCAATTTATCGGCCGACTGACGGATTTTTTCTTTGATTTCTTCATCCAACTCATGAAAAAATCCCTTAGGCAATCCCACTTTCAGCCCTTTAATATCCGCCGTAAAAAGCCGGCTGAACGCTGGCACTTCTTCCCGCAAAGACGTGGAATCGTTGGCATCATAGCCGCAAAGCGTTTCCAACATCAGCGCAGCGCTTTTTACGTCCCCCGTCAACACACCCACTTGATCAGCGCTGGAAGAAAAAGCCACCACTCCATAACGCGAAATGCGTCCGTAGCCGGGTTTTATACCCACCACGCCGCAAAAAGAAGCCGGCTGGCGCACAGAACCGCCCGTATCCGTCCCCAAAGCCGCAGGCACCATGCCCGCCGCCACAGCCGCCGCGCTGCCGCCGGAACTTCCGCCCGGAACACGGTCAAAATCCACCGGATTATGCACGGGACCGTATGCAGAGGTTTGATTGCTGCTGCCCATGGCAAACTCATCCATGTTGGTGCGGCCAACAATGACGGCATCCGCCGCCAACAGTTTTTCCACCACCGTGGCGCTGTACGGCGCCACATAATTCTCCAACATTTTGGAACAGCACGTAACCTTATGTCCCTTATAAAGAATATTGTCTTTTATGCCCACCGGCACGCCGGCCAAGGCACCCAGCGTTTCCCCCTTGGACCGTCTGGCGTCTATGGCCTCGGCCCGTTTCAAAGCTTCTTCCGGCCAGACCTCCACAAATGCATTAATCTGCGGGTTTAATTCTTTAATTTTTTGCAAAGATTCCAACACCGCTTCCCGCGCGGTCAATTGTCCGCTCTGCACGGCCTTGGCTATTTCAAAAACGCTTTTCATATTACAATACCTTCTTCACTTTGGCGCAATGATCCGCTTGCTCGTTAAATGCACTGACCAACGTTTGCGCCATAGATGCGTCCGTTACCGGTTCATCGGGGCGCAAGTAAGCAACGCCAACAGCGGCAAGGTCCACTCCGCTAGTGTCCACTTCCGAAAGCTGCCGCACCCAGCCAAACAAATCCTGCATCTGTTTTTCATACTGGGCCGTTTCTTGCGGCGTCAGATAAATTTTTGTCATATTTGCACAATGCGCGGCATTGTCTTTTTCCAATATCATGTTAAAGGCTCCTTTGTCATACATTTTATATAATATTTCTATGCCATAGGGAAATAATTCTCTCAAACCTTTTCGGCATGCACGGAGCTTTTTATGAACGAAAACAATCAAGCCCCTCTACCCGCACCAAATGCGACCCCTGCCCAGCAACAAACGGCCGGTACCGATATAAACACCCATTTTACGCTGGCCGTCATTGCATTGCTTTTATCTTGTTTTGCAGGCTTCTTGACTATAGCGCTGGCTTTGGCGGCGTTGATTTTCTCCCTGCGCGCGAAAGACCAACTGCAGAAAAAACAAACGGAGGAGGCCCAACAAATGGCCGTCTGGGCGGGAATTTTTGGTTGGATAAGTCTTTTGATTATTCTGCTGCCCGCCGTCATATTCGGCGCCATAGCCCTGTTTGCATTGCTGTTCATGGCGACCGCCGCTTAATTAAACCGGCTTTTCACAGACAAAACCCCGCCTTTTCGGCAGGTTTTTTATCAAAATTTGAAACTTCCGCACAGCCTTCGGCCTAAGGCCGTATATCCTGTACATTCCGTTTGATTAGGGTGGGCAGAATGGGCAAACCAGACAACTATTTCTGCATCATGTGGGGAATATACCTCATACGTATATCCCGCATGATAATACCGGATACGCACATTGCTTCCTTCCGCGCTGACTTCTCCTCCTTGAATATTATCTATATAGCCGAATGGGCACTGAAACGCCCCTTTATCAGCACTGTTTATCAGAGAACACTGAGCGGAATAATCCACATCCAGTTTGTCTAGCTGTGTGGTATACGTCCCGTTAGCCATATAATAGATTTCCTGCGCGCGGCCTATACCACGGGCTGTCTGATAATAATTCATCAGCCGGCTCTTAGCCATCGCCGTTTGATACTGCGGCAAAGCCACTGCCGCCAATATGCCAATGATAAGCACAACCACCAAGAGCTCAATCAATGTAAAACCTCTTAAAACGCTTTTAGTGGGGATTTTTTGAAGAGGGGACTTTTTTCGATAAATTTTGTTCATAAACAAAATTTATCAAAAAAAAAACAATACAATCCCTTTTAAAACAGCCGGCACAGCTTATTAAAAAAACAAAAGAAAAACTCCGGAACTTATATATTCCGGTGCAATAAGAAAGATGAGTTTTTACAAGATTTCCAGCGGTGCAAAAGACAGCATAAATGTACGCTGCACGCCGTTCCCGAATTGTACCGTAATTTTGCAGCTGTCGCCGGAACCGGCCACGGCCGTTACCGTTCCTAAACCAAAAGCGCCGTGTTTCACTTTCCCGCCGACGGCCACCGTCTTTCCGTTGGCCGCGGTAGTGGAAGTGCCTTCTTCCTGTTTGGCAGGAGACGCATAAGTCTGTGGAAAACGGCGCCGTTCATCAGAGGAGGAAAATCCTCTCCGGCGGCCTGTATAGAATTTGTCTCCGCCGTACGGAGCAGAAATGTTTGAAAAAGAGGAGGAAGACGCATAATCCAAATCTGCGTTCTCTATTTCATAACCTTGCTCGTCGTATTGCTTTTGAAAACGGCTGCGGCTGACAAAACCGTCAAACCCGTTATAACTGCGGGTGCTGCGCCCCACGGAGCCGTGATAACCGCTTTTGTTTTTCGCCCCGCCGTAAACCCCGCCGCCTTGTCCGTAAAGGCCGTATTTTGTGCGGAAATTATCATAACGCGGCTGCTCCTGTTCCAAGCGCTCGCGTTCCTCTTCGTCCAGAAGACCGCATTCAAACAAAAAACGCGACGGCACATTCTCGTACATTTTGCCGTATGTGCGGCGGCGTTGTGCATACGTCATAAACAGTTTCTCCCGTGCGCGCGTCATGGCCACATAACACAAACGCCGTTCTTCTTCCATTTCATCGCTGTCATCGCGGTTAATGGGAAAAAGACCTTCTTCCAGCCCCGTAACAAAAACAGCGTCAAATTCTAGTCCTTTCGCCAAATGCACCGTCATTAACGTTACGGCTCCGTTCTGCGACGCCTGCGAATCGTCGGCCCCCGTTTGCAAAGACACTTCCTGCAAAAAATCCGACAGAGACGGTTCTTTTTCCTCTTTTATGCTGCGTTCCTCATATTCTTTGACGGCGTTTATCAACTCATCCAAGTTTTGCAAACGGCTCTCCGCTTCGGGATCTTTTTCCATTTCGTCTTTCACCGACTGCAAATAACCGGAAGTTCTTAATATTTTATCCATGACGTCCGTTGGAGAGGAAACAAACATATCCGCCCGCCAGCCCTCCACCATGCGCACAAATTCCATGGCGGCGCGGCGCGCCATGGGTGTCAAATCCGGCACGCTCTGTGCGGCTTTTAACGCCCCGTAAATAGAAATATCATGCGTCTGGGCATAAGTGAGCAGGCGTTCCTGCGCCGTCTTGCCCAAACCTCTGCTGGGCGTATTTATGACGCGCAGCAAACTCATATTGTCGTTAGGATTAATCAACAGTCGCGCATAGCAGAGCATGTCTTTAATTTCTTTGCGGTCATAAAAACGCACCGTACCGATTAAACGGTAAGGAATTTGATAACGGCGGAAAGTTTCTTCAAAATTACGGCTTTGCGCATTAGTGCGGTAAAAAACGGCTATATCTTTTAATGAATATCCGCTCTGCTCCACCAATACTTTAATATTTTGCGCCACCCAAATGGCTTCCATCCCTTCTGTAGGCAGTTCGCGCACTTCTATATCGTCGCCGTGCTGTTTGTCGGTAAATAGATTTTTTTCTTTCCGCTGGGCGTTTTTGGAAATCAGTTTATTGGACGCTTCCAAAATTATGCGGGTGGAGCGGTAGTTCTGCTCCAGCGTAATGGTTTTGGCATCTTTGAAATCTTTTTCAAATTCCAAAATATTGCGTATATTCGCCCCGCGCCAAGAATAAATGCTCTGATCGGGATCCCCCACCACGCACAGTTTACGGTTTTTTTCCGCTAAAATGCGCGTAATGAGATATTGCGTGCGGTTGGTGTCTTGGTATTCGTCCACCAAGATATATTGAAAAAACTGCTGGTAATAATCCCGTATGTCTTCATGTTCCTGCAAAAGCTTCAACGTTTTAAGCAGCAAATCTCCAAAGTCCAGCGCGCCGGCTTTTTGCAACTCCCGCTCATAACGTTCGTATATCTGCGCCGCACGGATTTTATAATCCAGCCCGCTGGAGGTGGCATGCGTCATCAGCCCTTCGGGCGACACGCCGTCGTCTTTGGCGCGGGAAATCATATTTACGATCTGTCCCGCTTCTTTTTTGGGATCTTTGACTCCCATCTGCTCCAAAAGCAACGTTACCAGCCGTTTTTGTTCACTTTCGTCATAAATGGCAAAATCGCGCGTCAGACCCATTTTCTCGGCGTTTTGGCGCAGCAAACGCACGCCGAACGAGTGAAAAGTATGTATCCACACGCGGCGGCTTTGGCCCGGGACGAGCATTTCCACGCGTTCACGCATTTCCTGAGCGGCTTTATTGGTAAACGTTACGGCCAAAATACGGTACGGAGAATATCCGTCGTGAATCAGTTTAGCTATTTTTGTGGTCAGCGTTTTGGTTTTGCCCGTACCCGCTCCGGCGACAATCAGACAGGGCCCCGCGTCATAATTTACGGCTTGCAGCTGCTGCGGATTTAATGATTTCAAAGCCTCATCTACGTTCATGTTTCCATCCAAAAACTATTTCAAATTCAATTGCACCAGCGTTTCAATATGATCCGTATGCGGGAAAAAATCAAATGTTTCCGCCGAGGTAATCGTATAGAAACGCGCCAACGCTTTCAAGTCGTTTGCCAGCGTAACGGGATTGCAGGAAATATACAGAATTTTTGCCACGCCCGATTCGGCCACCGCTTTGGCGGCTTTGGGGTGCATGCCGCTGCGCGGCGGGTCCAGAATAATCAGAGCGTCCTTTTTTTCAATCGGCTGCTGTTTGACGAAATCTTCCACTTTGGCGCAAAAAAACTGCACATTGTTTACGCCGTTTAGCTTGGCGTTTTCTATTCCGTTGTAAACCGCCGGAGCAACAGACTCCACGCACAGGCTTTTTTGGCACAAATCGGCGCATGAAAGAGAAAAACTGCCTGCGCCGCCGTACAAGTCATATATGACTTTGGGCGCAATGGCTTTGACCAGTGCGCGGACGCGGCTGTACATTTTTTGCGCGGTCAGCGTATTGGTTTGGAAAAAAGACTGAGGAGAAAGCTTAAAGATCACTTCTCTTTCCGTCGTCCCGTCCGCGGAAGATAAAATTATTTTTTCCGTGATGTAATCTCTGCCCTTCAGTACGCGCAGACTTTCCGGAGCGGCAGTATCCGCCAAGGAAGTATTGACGGCCAGCATGATATTCGCTTCCGGCCATACGCTTTCCACGGCGTGCACAAAGCTCTTTTCCGGCACATCGTCCGTTACAAACAGCACCGCGATCGCTTCGCCGGTGTTTTTCCCCGCGCGCAGCATCAAATGCCGCAAAACACCCGAGTGACGCCGGTGGTCATAATACGGCAAATTTTCCTCTTTGGCCCATGCGCGTACAGCCTGCAAAAGAGGGATGAGCCGTTTGTCAAACAGAAGACACTCTTCTATATCCACCGCCCTGTCCCAGCGGCCTTTAAGCTTAAACCCCAGCGTCTGCTCAAATTCCAACGGCTGAGTTTTGTCCCGTTTTATTTTTTTGTCAAAAGGTTCTTTCCAAACAGGCTGACGGCAGAACCCCAATTCCACTTTATTGCGAAAATAAAAGGGATCTTCCGCCGCGGAAACGGGAATATCCCCGCTCCAAAAATCCCGCAGCAATTCTTTGACGCGCGCCGTTTTGCGCGCCAACTGTTCGGCATAGGGCAGGTCCAGCATGGCGCAGCCGCCGCATTGTTTGAAATGTTTACACAAATTAGGCATTGATCTTAAACAGGCAGACGTCGCCGTCCTTTACGATATAGTCTTTCCCTTCCGAACGTATCAGTCCGTGTTCGCGGAGCGCTTTTTCATCGCCGTATTTCACCAAATCGTCAAACGTATACACCTCCGCACGTATAAAACCTTTTTCAAAATCGCTGTGAATTTTACCCGCCGCCTGCGGCGCCGTGCATCCCACGGGAATCAGCCAGCTGCGCACTTCCACTTCGCTTCCGGCCGTAAAATACGTGCAAAGGTTTAACAGTTTCATGCCCTCGCGCACCACTTTTTCAAGTCCCGTGTAATCGCTGCCCGTTTCCGCCAGAAAAGCTTTCTTTTCTTCTTCTGAAAATTCCGCAATGTCGGCTTCAAATTTTACGCACAGTTCCACAAATCCTGCTCCGGTTTTGCGCGCGTATTCGGCCACTTTTTCAGCATTGGCGGCGTTTCTTTTTTCAGAGTTGTTTCCTACGTACAATACGGGCTTGGCCGTTAAAAATTGATATTCCTTCAGCACCTCTGGTTCCAAATGCAAAGAAGATACGGGTTTGCCCTCTTCCAGCGCGGCTTTGATTTGCTTCATGGTTTCAAAAGCCGACACGGCTTCTTTTTTGCCGCTTTTGGCATTGCTGCCCAGTCGGTCGCAAATTTTTCCCGCCGTTTCCAAGTCCGCCAACATAAGTTCCGTATTGATGACCTCAATATCACGCAAAGGATCCACGCTGTTCATGACATGGGTTACGTTTTCATCTTCAAACAAACGTACGACGTGAATAATGGCGTCCACCTCGCGGATATTGGCCAAAAATTTGTTCCCCAGCCCTTCACCTTGGCTGGCGCCTTTGACAATGCCTGCAATATCCACAAATTTAATAAAAGCGGCTGTTTTCTTGGGAGGTTTGAACATATCAAACAAAGTATCCAGCCGTTTATCCGGTATGGGAACAATGCCTACATTGGGTTCTATCGTACAAAAGGGATAATTGCTGGCTTCCGCGCCCGCGCAGGTCAGCGCGTTAAAAAGGGTGGATTTGCCCACATTGGGCAGACCGACTATGCCGATTTCCATGAGATATACTCCTTAAAGTAATAGGGAAATATGTATATATTTTAGCATTTTGGGCATATAAAAACCCCGCCGGAAGGCGGGAGGCGAGCATAACCTTCTCGTTATATCCAAAAAATCCATTAATCCGGAAACCGATAATAGCTAAAAACACTCAGATCATCCGCATTCATATGTACGGCTATTCCGGTTAAAGAGCTGCATACGCGATGGTCTATTTTATCTTTACCTAATACACGGCATTGTCGGGAACCGCCATGTCCTTTCTGGTAACGCACATAATACAAGGGTTTATCATAAAACGCAGCCACATATACCTTGCCATTTTCTCTAAGCTGTATAAAAGCGCGGGAAGACCACGCCGGCGGCTGGGACACAGACAGCTTTGTTCCGTCCGCATCATAAATTCCGTTTTCCATATAATATATTTCTTGAGCTTCGGAAAGACGGTCCACCCCCGTTATCAGCTGTACGTATCGGCTTTTCCATACGGCTGTCTGATATCGGGGCCAAGCAATCGCTGCCAAAATGGCCAGAATCAATACAACTGCTAAAAATTCTGCAAGCGTAAAGCCGCCTAATCGCCTTTTGGCGGGGTTTTTTACAAAAGAAAAGCTTTTTTGATAAATTTTGTTCATGAACAAAATTTATCAAAAAAAAAAAACAATACAAGCCCTTTTAATTTGCCTGCCGACACCGCTTACAGAAAAGAGCGAATTATATTCCGGTGCAATAGACATACTTCTGGAAATCTTTCCCAAAACAGAATCATTAGGCGTCAAGCGCAGAATTTGCTAAAATATATAAGTTCAGTCCCGTTCGTCTAGCGGTTTAGGACGCCGCCCTCTCAAGGCGGAGATCACGAGTTCGAATCTCGTACGGGACGTATTTTTATTCCCGCGCGGCTGCGCGGGAATATTTTTATGTCCAATAACGAAAGAATATTTACAGACGAAGAACATGAAAATTTCATACAATACAAGAAAACTTGCTTCAGGGAGGAGTTATGGAACTGTCCGTTTTGCAAATTGTTTTGTTATGTTTGCTGATCTTATCCGTACTTATATTGCCTTTAACCGTACACAAAGCGGAAGAAAACCTAGAAGCGTTTTTGTTCACCTGCGGCGTCATTGCCGTATCCGTTACGAACATGTGGAGTTGGGAGTTAATAAAAACTTCTCTGCAAGACCCTATTAAAATCACATTAGCCGTATTGGTGGCAGGTCTTCTGTTCAAACAGTTTCACCGCACCTTACAGCGTGCAGCCGCCAAAACGGTATCCGTCATCGGACTGCGCGCCACACTGGCCGCCATTGTTTTTTTGTTGGGCATGACTTCCAGCGTCATTACCGCCATTATCGCCGCACTGATATTGGCTGAAATTATTCCGCTTCTGCCCATTGACCGCAAAGGCCGCGTACAGCTGGTGGTATACAGCTGTTTCGCCGTGGGCATGGGCGCCGTATTAACTTCCATAGGAGAACCGCTGGGAACGATCGTCTTGTCCAAGCTCAAAGGCGCTCCTCATTATGCAGACTTTTGGTTCTTGCTCAAGCACCTCGGCTGGTTTGTCTTGACGGGAAATATCGTGCTGGCCGTACTGGCTATGCGAATCAAAAGAGCGGATAATGCCCAAGCCCAAGACGCCCGATGCGAAGAACACACCCTGACCAGCATCGTTGTACGTGCCGCCAAAGTATATTTATTCGTCATGGCGTTGGTCTTGTTGGGAGACGGATTAAAGCCGCTGGCCGTACAGACCATTGCTCATTTGTCCGAAAACGCTTTGTACTTCATTAATACGCTGTCCGCCATTTTGGACAATGCCACGCTGGCGGCCATTGAAATCACGCCGGACATCTCCACGCGGAATCTGGTTTTCCTGCTGATGAGCTTAATCATTTCCGGAGGCATGTTAATCCCGGGAAACATTCCCAACATCATATGCGCTTCCAAACTGCAGATTACCAGCAAAGAGTGGGCCAAAGCCGCCGTACCGCTGGGAGTGGTGCTGATGGTGGTGTATTTTGGCGTTTTGCATATTTCGCTGTAAGACGCTTGTGTACAGATTTAATTTTTATATAATGGAACATACTTTAACCAAGGAGAATACATGAAAATCCATTCTTTTACCGTGCAGCCCAATCTGCCCGAAAATATCAAATTTTTAGAAGAATTGGCCAGCGATTTATGGTTTACGTGGAATTGGCCCGCCATCCTGCTTTTTGTACAAATTGACCCGCATCTTTGGACCGCTTCCCGCCGCAATCCGAAATGGATGTTGGGCTGCGTGCCTCAAAAACGATTGGAAGAACTCAGCAGAGACGCTGCTTTCGTGGAACAGGTAAATAAGGTAAAAGAAGCCTATTACAACTACAAAAACAATCCTCACACATGGTACAAAGAACATAAGAAAGAAAACGGCGACATGCTGACGGCGTATTTTTCCATGGAATACGGCATTGGAGAAGGCCTGCCCATTTATTCCGGCGGTTTGGGAATGTTGGCCGGAGACCATATCAAATCCGCCAGCGATTTGGGCATGCCTATCATCGGCGTAGGACTCTTTTACAAAAAAGGGTATGTGCAGCAAATTTTGAACCGCGAGGGCTGGCAGAACGAAGAATATCCCGATAACGACTGGGCGCACATGGCCGTAGAACGCGTTTGCGGGCAGGACGGAAAAGAAATTATTGTGGATGTGCCGCTGGGATTTAACGAAACCGTCAAAGCCTGCGTTTGGCGCGTGGAAACGGGACGGACGGACTTGTATTTGCTGGACACGAATTTACAGGAAAACACCCCCGCCCAACGTTTGATTACCGAAAAACTTTACGGCGGAGACCGCGAAAACCGCATACGCCAAGAAGTGGTGCTGGGCATCGGCGGCGTTAAAGCCTTAAACGCCATGGGCAAATATCCCACGGTGTATCACATCAACGAAGGACACAGCGCTTTTTTGCTCATTCAACGCATTATTGACATTATGCAGCAGCGCAAATTAAATTTTGCACAGGCCAGAGAAATCGTCTGGGCGTCTTCCGTTTTTACCACCCACACGCCCGTCATTGCCGGAAATGAACATTTTGATCCGCTGCTTGTGCGCAAATATATGGAATATTATGCACAGCAAATGGGCATTTCTTGGGACGATTTTTTAGCGCTGGGAAAAGAAAAACACGACTCCGCCACGTTCTGCATGACGGTGTTGGCGCTCCGGCTGACCGCCTATGCCAACGGCGTAGCCAAACTGCATGGAAAAGTAAGCCGCGAAATGTGGCACAATCTCTGGCCCGGCCTGCCCATAAACGAAGTGCCCATCGGCAGCATTACCAACGGTATACACAGCGCGTCATGGGTATCGCATGAAATTAATGATTTGTACCGCAAATATCTTTTTAACGGAAACCAAATGGGAGAAGTGGACCCCTCCGATGAAAAGATATGGGACAAAGTGTTTGATATTCCGGACGAAGAACTCTGGTCCATGCATTCCCAGCGCAAAACCAAGCTGATTAATCTGGCGCGGCGGCGCACGAAACACCAGCTCAAACGCCAAGGTTTTGACATGATGACGGTCAATAAAGCCAGCAAAATTCTGAAACAGGATGTTTTGACCATTGGGTTTGCACGCCGTTTTGCCACCTACAAACGCGCCACGCTGCTGTTTAAGGACTTGGACCGGCTGGATAAAATCGTCAACAATCCGCTGCGGCCCGTGCAATTCGTTTTTGCCGGCAAAGCCCACCCCGCCGACACCATGGGCAAAGAGTTTATTAAAACCATTTACAACCTGACCCAAAACGATCCGCGTTTTAAGAACAAAATCGTATTCATCGAAGACTACAGCATGAACGTCGCGCGTTATATGGTGCAGGGAGTAGACGTATGGCTTAACAATCCTATACGTCCCATGGAAGCCAGTGGCACGTCCGGCATGAAAGCGGCCGTAAACGGCGCGCTGATGCTGTCTATTCTAGACGGCTGGTGGGATGAGGTTGGTCCATGCGACTTTGGTTGGTCCATAGGCGGCGCGGAAAAATACGCCTCCGACACCGAACGCGACGCTGTGGAAGCGGAGTCTTTGTATAATCTGCTGGAACAAGAAATTGCACCGGCTTATTACGCTAAGAATGACAAAGGCTTTTCCGTCGCGTGGCTGGCACTGATGAAAAAATCCATACGCGAAATCGCCCCCGTATTCAACACCAACCGCATGGTCAAAGAATATTACGAAAAATTTTACATCGGCGCACATAATTTCGGTCAATTGCTGGCGCAAGACGACCATGCCGCACAAGTGGCCGCTTGGCGCAAAAAGATTGCCGATAATTGGTACAGAGTCAGCGTGACGGATGCTACGCCCGCTTTTGACAAAGCCATTTTAATGGGAGATAAAATCAACTTCAAAGCCCGCGTGTTTTTGGGAGGTTTGGAACCAAAAGACATACAGGCGGAACTGTATTTGGGAACCCGCGGCACGCTGGGCGACATTGAAAAAGAAGACGCCGTGGACATGATCTGCACCGGCAAAGACGGAGAAGCTTATATATACGAGGTGCAAATTTCTCCCTATAACAGCGGCAGACAGGATTATGCCTTGCGTATTCTGCCCGCCAACGACAAAATACCTAATATTTTGACGCCGCTGTATCTGCGGTGGGAAGAATAGGACGAACTTTTGGCGCATCGCCGCAACGCTCCTTGCCGCGGAAAAAGAATTTTGCGGACGAGAAAAAAGAATTCGCTCATGTTTCAGCATTAGCATATTTTCTTTTTTTCGTCCGCAATTTTACGCGTTTACGCCATGACATAAATTTTGATTATGCTTAACATCGTACTGATTAATCCGGAAATCCCGTTTAATACCGGCAATATCGGCCGCAGCTGTGTGGCTACCGGCACACGTCTGCATTTGGTGGGAAAACTGGGATTTAAGATAGCTTCCAAAGAAATACGGCGCTCCGGTTTGGATTACTGGCCGAATTTGGATTACCGACGCTATGAAAGTTGGGAAGAATTTTTAGAAACAAACCATCCCGCAAGAGAACAATTGTTTTTTATGTCCACCAAAGGAAAACAAAATTATTGGGACGCATGCTTTACAGACGGGTGTTTTCTGTGTTTCGGAGCGGAATCCTGCGGTTTGCCTAAAGAGTTTTACACACTCTATGAAGACAGACTCTTTACCATTCCCATGACCGGTCCAGTCCGTTCGCTGAATCTGTCTTCTTCCGCGGCTATTACGCTTTTTGAAGCCTTACGACAAAACCGCCAGAAATAAATTACCCCCGCTTACACGGGGGTACAAAATAAAAAAGATAGCTCTTTTTTCTATCTATAAGAGGACATACTGGTTAAGCCGGTGGCACGGCAATATCTTTTTCCCATGGCCGTATTGCTTGTACACGTGCGGGAAGTTACTTTTCCGTTTTGATTGACAAAAGTCAGCGTGTACTGACCGGTCAGACGTTTATACTCCACTTTGGCCTGTGTGGTTCCAGACAGAGTAATGGTGGGATCGCCAAAAAATTTACTTTGCGTAATGCCGGCTACGCCTTGGCCGGAACCACTGCCCAACACAAAATTTTTTAAGTTTTGCGCCGTACCGTAACTGAGGTTATTGCGAATATAATATACGTTCATGGCTTCGCTTATCGCTTCGGCATTGGCTATGCCTTCCAAAGCGCGGCCTTTTTCCATGGCCGTCTTATACGCGGGCAAAGCAATAGTTACCAACACGCTTACCACCACCATCACGATTAAAAGTTCAACTAAAGTAAAACCTTTTTTCATAATCACTCCTCCTTGGCTTATTATATAAATTTCTATCTCCCCGCGCCCGCTCTCTCGCAGCCGCGTTATATTTTATAGAATACAAATAATGAACGCCAAACGCTTATTTTGGATACTCTTTTTGCTGAACCTGTTTAATTACATAGACAGACAGGTATTGTTTTCCGTTTTTCCGCTGATACAGCAGGATTTGCAAATTACGGATTTTCAGCTGGGAACTTTGGCCTCCGTTTTTATGCTGGTCTATATGTGCTATGCGCCGGTAGTGGGTTTCTTTGCCGATCGTCATCCCCGCCAATACTGGATAGCCGCCAGCGCCGTTTTATGGAGCGCGGCCACCTGTCTGAGCGGTTGGGCCAGAAACTATGCCTCCTTGCTGGGAGCAAGAGCGGTTACCGGCATAGGAGAGGGCGGTTTTACCACGATTGCACAGCCTTTCTTGGCGGAACAATATCCTAAGAAAAAGCGCGCTACCATTTTGGCCTATTTCGGCATGGCACTGCCCGCCGGCGCCGCCTTGGGATATTTGTTGGGAGGATTTATTGGCGCCTCGTGGGGTTGGCGGGCGGCGTTTATGCTGGCCGGCGCGCCCGGGCTGGCACTGGGTGTTTTGGCCCTTATGCTTATCAAAGACCGCGAACACCGCAATTTGGACAATCGCAAAAAACCCACTCTGGGACAATATTTGGCTTTACTGAAAAACAAACCGTTTCTGTTTCTGTGTCTGGCCCACGCTATGCAAACGTTTGTACTGGGCGGATTGTCCGCATGGATGCCCACTTATTTCCACCGTTTTTTTGATATGGACGTCGCCCGCGCGGGTCTGGTATTCGGAGGCATGGTCATAGCGGCGGGCGCACTGGGTACGTTTTTGGGAGGCAAACTGGCAGATCGTTTACTTAAAAAAACGGATTACGCCTATTTCATTGTGATAGCCGCCAGCTTTATTTTAATGATCCCGTTCGCCGGTGCCGGAGTAGTAAGCCATCGCATGCCTTTTTCACTTATTACTTTTTTTCTGGCTATGGTGTTTATTTTTTTACCGCAAGGTCCCATCAGCGCTTCTTTGGTGGCCTTGAGCAGCCGCAAAATTCGTTCCATGGCGTTTGCGGTAAATATTTTTATCATTCACGCTTTGGGCGATGCGCTGTCTCCCGCCCTGATAGGCCACATTTCCGACGCTTTTGGGCTGAAAATAGCTGTGTTGGTCTGCATTGCCGTTCTGCTTCCGGCATGTCTTTTCCTGCATTTGTCGGCTAAATCCGCCCGCGCTGAAGGACGTTTAATACGTTATTATGCGCAAGACGCGGCGGAAATATAATTTTTTGCTTTAGACGACACCCCCCGCTCTTAACAGCGGGGATTTTTTGTGATAAATCATTGCCGAAAACATGAAAAAACGCCGCATCTTTACGATGCGGCGTAGTTTTCATTCAGGCAACGCGGGTCCCCATGCATATTTACGCATACCGCGCTGATTTACCCCATGACCAAAACCATGTTTTTCATTTTTGAAACACCACAAAATCCTTGGCCTTGCCAATGAAATTTTGCGCCAATGAATGCCACACGCCGTCTTCAGACAAAACCTTGCTGTCTTTAAGCGACAAGCTTTGGTCGTCTTTTTTGGCGGCGTAGAAGCAAGCGGCCGGCGCAAAAATTTTATCTCCGACCGCAACGGCGCTGCACGAAGTATTCACGGGGCGGCACGTCCACGGTTTCACCACGCGTACTCTGGGTTTGCCGTTTGCGCGGGCGCGCGACACCAGCACGTCGCAGCGTTCCCACGTACTCTGCAAAGTAAGCAAATGAAGCGTTTGCGTCCATTGCTGCTGCAAGGCCGCTTTTTGCAGCTCTTTGGCCAGCAGCGTTTCCTGTTCCTGTGCTACAGGCGCGGGAACAGCCCACGCGAAAGGAACTGCGCAGCATGCAACAAGAACAAATAAAACTTTCATGAGTGTGTGATTTTGCATATTTTCCTCCTTGTATTTATATTATAGCAAAAGTTAGGCAAAACTAACAAATATTTTTAGTTTCTCCTAACTTTTAAGAATTTTCCTTCTTCCAAAAGAATGCAACAAGCCCCTCCCTTCAAGGGGAATGGGAGCGGCTCTCTTACATATGCTCTTAATATATTAACCAGCCGGACAGGCCTGCCAGCAGGATAAGATGAATCGGATGGCACTTGAAGCGGAACACCGCCAGAAAAGAAAGGCCGAAAATCAGCACGCTGATCCAATCTACAAAATTTTCTCCGTTGACCAGCACCAATGCGGCGGAAGCAATCAATCCCACAATAGCCAGCCGCAAACCCTTAAATGCGGCCTGCACCTTCAAATTATGCCGGTGCGTTAAAAAGAAACGCGTCAACAGAATCATCACAATAAACGACGGCAAACACACCGCCGCCGTGGCCACGGCGGCCCCCCAAGCGTCTTGAGCAGCGGCATATCCCGTATAAGTGGCCATATTAATGCCGACAGGTCCGGGAGTCATTTGGCTGACCGCCACAATGTCGGTAAATTCAGCCGTGCCCAGCCACGCGTGCTTAAACACGACTTCATTTTGAATAAACGAAATCATTGGATATCCGCCGCCGAAATTAAACAGGCCTATCTTAAAAAACGTCTTAAACAGCTGCCAGTAAATCATTTGTCTCTCTCCCTAAAAAAGACCAAACCTCCCACGCCCGCAGCCAACACTATGTAGACGGGGGAAACGCCTCCCAGCCATACCGCACCCGCGCAAACGATCGGCACCCACGCATTTTTGCACGTAACACCGGCGGCACGCGCCAATGTAAACACCGGTACGGCAATCAGCGCTACCACGGCGGGACGTATACCCATAAAGATGCTTTCCACCAACGGATAATGCCTAAAACCGCGCAAAAAAACGGCAATCAGCAAAATAATCAAAAATGACGGCAGCACCGCACCCAATATAGCCACAACCGCACCGCTAAGCCCGCGCAATTTATAGCCGACAAAAACGGCCATGTTTACCGCCAACACCCCGGGGGCGGACTGGGCTATGGCCGTCAAATCCAAAAATTCTTTTTTATCTATCCAGTTGCGCTTATCCACGATTTCCGTTTCAATCAGCGGCAGCATGGCATAGCCTCCGCCCAGTGTAAACAGACCGATTTTAAAGAAAATAGAAAACAAGGTAAAATAAAATTTCATGGCTATATTGTAGCAATTTGACACCAGTTGTTTAGACAGAAAAAGCGTATTCTTTTCTTGTCCGCCCCTGATGGGAACGAGCAGACAAACAAAACTCGTTTCTTCTGGGAATATTTTAAGCTATAATGGATGATTATTATTTCTGTAGAGAGAAATTATGAAAAAATTTCTTATTGTGTGCCTTGCGCTTTTCATGGTTTTGGCGGGATTTTTTTGGTTTGCCGGCAAAGAAGAACCCTTCTCGGGAACCATTTTGGTGGGGGACACTCCGTTAACCCTGTCCAGAGCATACACAAACGCCGAAGGACCCGTTAATATTTATACAGACCCACAGGAAAAGAAAGCCCTCCACGCTCAAATAATCCAATACCCCCAGCCGGAAGGCCTGACCCTGCAGGCAACGTTAAAAGAAATGCAGGAGAGCCTCAAAAAAATTTCTTCCTCCGCCGCCGCGCGCATCATACCCGAACCGAAAACCAAAAATCCGCGTGTTACAATGGCCACTATCGACAAAGAAGGGAATTATTTTTACGTGCGGCGCATTTGGATGCCAGACAACACGATTAAAGAAATATCCATGATAGCCCCTCTGCAAAAAGGGCAAAGCTTCGCCGAGGCCGACAAAGCATTGTCTGCTTCTTTAGACAAGCTGACCAATCCCCCCGTCTACGCCATACGTCCCGGGCAAACACAGCCCGATGATTCACTGGCTTTAAGTCAATTAAAAGAATTACTAAAAGCCCCCCATCTGACACAAACCGAAACGAGAAAAGACGGAAAAATTACTTCCGTCAACAATATAAACCCTCTCCAGCAGCTTGCCATTGAATTCATCATCTCCATACCGGAGCCGGACGTTACGCAATGGCTGAAAGAACACATAGGGGAATACGATCCCATTTATCTTTTTGCCATGAGCGTTCGCATGGCCAGACTCAAAGCCCCCGTTCAAGAAACCGTTTTTTGGGGGATGCTGGCCCAACTGCGAAGTCAAGCCGATCGGGCTTTATGCAAAGATAAATATGTCGGGCAATATTTACCTTTATTACAAATGGACTTTCTTGTGCCGGCTATGGCCGCTTATGCAAAAGATCCGAAGGCTCAAACCTTTTTGAAAGACAAAAACTGGCTTCGGCAAAATATGCTAGAAGCGGTCGCGTGGGATATTCAACATCCGCAAACCAATTCCCCCGACTGGATATGCAAAAGCGGACATGCGGTGCAGACCGACGATGCTTACCCCAAAAACGAATGGCAAAAAAGACGCAATGATTTCAAGCGGACATATACCGCCCCTTTGTATCAATAATCCGCCGCATTCCCCGTCAAAAGCAGAGGAAAAGATACATAAAACATGTATTTTAGTATAATATCCTTGGTATTTATATAGGAGGAATCCCATGAAAAAAAGCATCTTTGTAGTCCTTGTGTTGGCCTGCGCGGCAGTACTGTGGGCGGGAACCGTACAGACCATTACCTTGTTGGATAAGACATTCCATTTGTATGAAACAAAGACATTCGATGCCGGATCCACTCTATCTTTTTTTAAAACGGATCAAACGGATCATGCATGGCTCTCTTTTGGATTATTTCCTAAACCTAAGGATCCTAGGGAGGTCCTAGAAGAGGCCAAGGAAGCATTCAAATTTTGTATGGAACATGAAGGAGAAAAATGCCAGTTGTCTTACTGTTCCTCCGATGATATCGTTGTATTAGACGCAGCTGAATTTTCCTTTAACTTGAAGCGTTTTACTACCAAGGGAATGATCTCGGTGAGTCTCATCAAAGCCGAACTCTCCCCGTCGGAATATCAGCAGGCTCTCTGTCAGCTGGATTTGATCTAGACCGCCGCACATAACATTCCAATGCCGGACGATATTTATTGGAAAGTTCCTACCCCCGCCCCAAAAAGCGGGGGTTTTTATATTTACAGAGCCAACCCATAATTCGCGCCAGAAATTGTTTTTACTTCATAAGATTTACAAACTTTTCCGACTAATTCCGCTCATCCCAGACATCTCCATCTGCCCGCCTCGTCAAGTCTGGCCGTCTCTTGCGGGTATTCCCTGCGCTTATTGGCAGGTCTTAAACGGAACGGCTAAAATTGATTTGCCGTGGCGGCCCATGGCCGTTCATGCATGCCGGCTCCCGCTGCCGGCAATTTGCTATACTAATTATAGGAGTATATTCAGAAGGATGGTCTCTATGAAGAAAAAAATGTCGGTTGTTGCCGTATTGTTGTTTTGTGCCGCCTGCTTATGGGCGGCCGTGCCGGAGCAAGTCAGTTTTATGGGAGAAGTTTTCCGCTTTTCCAAAACAGAAGGAGATTTGACCCATTTCGTTTCAAAAGACGGGAATTTGTTTATTTTTAGCCCGCAAGCTTTCAAAGATCCCGTGAACACCGCCATCATTGACAAGAACAGAGAAACGTTTGGCAATAATGCCTTTCTGGAATATTGCAACGATGATGATGTGATACTGCAAGTAACCATAAACAACTCTATTTACTATCATCTATTGCTTAGGCGCTACACCAAACAAGGCGCCTTGGCTATATCCGTAGCCCACACATCGCTCTCTACCAAACCGGACAGCTACTACAGACAGGCATTATGCCAGTTTGACATAAATACGCTCAAATAAATCCCTGCAATATACGCCCCCGAAAATATTCGGGGGCTTTTTATAAAAAAATACTGCACTAAAAAGCCCTCTTCAGAGGGCTTTTTTTATACAGATATCAGGGGATTTTTCTTTCCGCTTTCAGATAAGAAACAATGCCTTTGCCTATGCCGTCTCCCATGCGTTTTTGAGCGGCTTTATTGTTTAGGCGGGCGCGGTCCTTGGCACTGCTGATATAACCCATTTCCACCAATACGGCCGGAGCTTTCACACCGCGCAATACGTAAAAATTTGCCTGTCTGATGGCATTATTCTGGCGCACGGCTATGCCTATGCCGGGTTCTTTATATACATAATTGCGTATGTGTCCGGCCAGCTTGGAGCTTTCGTTCATGAATTCGTTTTTGGCCATGGACTCCAGCAGCATGTCCACAAAACTGTAATGAGCCTCCTCATATTGCAAGGCTTCGTTTTCAAAAGCGGCCACTTCCGCCGCTTCTTTATCTGTGGCCTTATCGGAACGGAAATATACCTCAAACCCATTGGCGGCGGCGCGGCGCGCGGCATTGGTATGCACGGAAACAAACAAGTCCGCCTTAAAGTCGTTGGCCATCTTGCTGCGTCCGGCCAAGGTAACGAATTCGTCCTTATCTCTCGTCATTTTGACGTCAAAACCTTGTTTTTTCAGGTAATTGTACAGATGTTTGGATACCGTCAAATTTAACGCTTTTTCCTGTGCACTGCCGCGGCGCGTGGCCCCGGGATCTTTGCCGCCGTGGCCCGGATCAATCATAATGCGCAATTTCCGTTTTTCTTTGATTTCCGGCTCTGCACTGATCATTACCGGCAGAGGCTCGGCCTTCATAACAGGCAGCGTCTGAAGATCTTCTTCCTGAACGGACGGAGACAAATCCAACTCTTCAGCCGCCTCCGTCTCCGGTTCCGCATTCACAGATGAAGATGACACCAAAGGAAGATCTTTTTCAGCTGCGGCAAATACCAGTTCCCCGTTTTCCTCCGCAAAACGCCATGTTTTTGCTTTTTTGCCCAATATCACCTTAAGCCGCACGTCCTTTCCATGCTGAGTCAGCGTAAAAGAGCGGATAAAATCGTCTTTCAATCTTTGACTGGCGGAACGTTTTAATACGGCATTAGGGAAAACGACTTCCACCGTATGTTTGTTTTTTTGTTGAGAAGTAAAAGCAATTTCGCCTTTTTGAAAAAAATGCAGACGGTCATATTTTTCTTTTTGTTCTTTATCCGTAAAAGCCACCGTAAAATTTTTTTCCACTATCAAGGCATTGTTCTCAAAAGTAATTTGCCTGTCCAGCGCTTTTTCCACTTGCGGCAGCATAAAAAATTGTACGGGAACAAAAATCTTGCTTCCGGACGCCACCACCTCCGCCGGAAGTTTAACGGTTTGCGCATTCACGACCGCTTCATCCAGCGGGGCACTTAAAACAGCGTACATGCCGGGAAAAGCCACTTTAATCTGTTTGGCCGCCGCATACAATTCCACGCTGCCGCCAAGTTTTTTGGTTACCGCGCGGGCGTCCAACAACGTTACGCCGCTGGTCTGCATGGAAGACACGGTTCCTTTGTCCCGTCCCAAGATATAGACATCCGTTTTTCCCTGCGCATGCAAAAATGCGGCAGGCAAAAACAGCACGGACAATAAACCCAGAATTACTTTTCTCATAACAAAAAATCCTCCGCCGGCACACGCGCGGACAAACTATTCCAACACGATTTTATAATCTTCCCACGCCAGCTGCGGATCGGATTGTATTTTGATGGAACGGTGAATATTTTCTTCAATATCCGCTTGTTTTTGTTTCACGGCTTCCGCCAGCAACGGATGCAGCACCACGCGCAAATTGCCGCCCGGGCGGCCGCTGGTCAAATCATAAATTTCGCGCTGTATTTTAATGCGCATGCTTTCTGCGGATAATACGCGCCCCGAACCGTGGCACTGAGGGCATTCCTCGCTGATAAAACTGCCCGTACTTTCCCGCTTGCGCTCACGCGTCATTTCCACCAATCCCAGCCGCGTAATAGGCAAAATGCGTATTTTTGCCCTGTCTCCGTGCACAGCATTGGCCAAAGCTTCCACCACGCGGTGGCGGCTGGATGCCTTGCGCATATCAATAAAATCGATCACGATAATGCCGCCGATATTGCGCAAGCGAAGCTGGTGCGCAATTTCCTGCGCGGCCTCAATATTGGTCTGCGTAACGGTTTCTTCCTGTGATTTATTGCCCGTGAATTTGCCCGTATTTACATCAATGGCGCACAAACTTTCCGCTTCCTGTATGATAATGCTGCCGCCGTTGGGCAGAGGCAGTTTCGTTTTGCGCAAATTGTCAATTTCCGGCTCAATACCGTATGCTTCAAAAATCGGCGTTTTGCCTTTGTAAAGTTTTACGCGGTCGGCCAACTCCGGAGAGTTTTTCTTTACAAAATCCAACACGCGCTCATAGTCTTTTTTATTATCCAACAAATAAACTTCGGCGTTTTCGCTTAACACGTCTCTGGCCACTTGCAGCACTGCGTCCATATCCTCATGCAATAAAGCCGGAGAGGGAAGCGTATCAAATTTCTTCAAAATGGTTTGCCATTGCCGATATAAGTATTTAACTTCTCGTTCCAACTCGTCTTTGGTGGCCTCTTCGGCCTCCGTTCGCACGATACAGCCCATGCCGTTTAAGTGTTTTTCCGCCAATTCCTGCATAATTTCATTTAATTTGTGGCGCGCTTCACTGTCTTCAATATTCTTAGACACGCCTACAAAACTCTGATGCGGCGTCAAAACCAAATAGCGTCCGGGCAGCGTAACGTCCATGGTAACTTTCATGCCTTTAGTGCCTATGGCGTCTTTGACCACCTGCACCATAATTTGCTGACCCTTTTTCAGTACTTTTTCAATATTTTTCCGGTCCGCTCCTAAAATGTCGGAAATATATAAATACGCGTTTTTCTCATACCCAATATTGGCAAATGCACTGGAAATGCCCGGCAGCACGTTTTCCACCGTGGCTTTATAAATATTGCCCACGATATTCAGCGAGCCGCGCCGTTCCCACATCAACTCATTAATCCGGCCGTTTTCCAAAATGGCGATACGCGTTTCTTCAAACGAAGTATTGACTATAACCTCTACTTTAGGCGCTTCTTCCATATTTTTACTCATAATAAATCCTCTCGGCTATATGGCATGCAGGTTCCCGCCCGCATCACGCCAATACAAAGCCTCTCTGATAAATTTTAACTGTTCCAGCGTAAACTCCGTTTCCGCCGGTACGGACACATTCAACCATGCAGCCATTACATGCTCGGGTTTGGCGGTTTTGTCGCCTTGTTTCTGCAACCATAATTCCACTTTGTTCTCTCCGTCTTGTTTTACGGACAAAATAAACGGTTTTAATTCTTTCTGCACGATAATACCGTTTGGCGTACTTTCCGTTACGTAAATATGTTTGTTTGCAAAAAATGCTTCCGCCGTTTGCGCGGGCTGGTAAAATGCAAAATTCCCCTCTACGGCATAGCGGAAAACCTCCGCCAAATTGCTCACAGAAGGCAAAGCATACGGTACGCGCTGCACGCGCAAGATGGTCAGTCCGCCCGCCGCCGCTTTTTGCAGCGACTGCAAAGCCTCATCTTCTTTAACAGGGGAAGAAAAATAAATATCCGCATATTCCCCCAAACTGTATTGCGCGTATCCTAAAGCGGGGCCATAGGCCAAACGGGGCCAATTCTTATTGACTTTGGCCGGTTCAAAAGGCAAACCGCTGCGCAAAACCGTATTGCGCAAAGCGGCAAAAATGCGCTTATAATCCCATGCGCCTGCCACGGTGAACGCTACTCGCATTTTATAAATTTTTGGGGCATTTATCATAGTCATCTCTTTTAAGCCGAAGTAATGCGCCTTGCATATACGGACTGCACCACGCCCAAAGCCAACATGCTGGACACCAAATTACTGCCTCCGTAGGAAATAAACGGCAAAGGAATACCCGCTACGGGGAACAACCCTATCAACATGCCAAAGTTGATCAGCATATAGGTCAAGAACATGCCGAATATGCCGCTGCACACCAAGTAGCCGTAGCGGTCACTGGCCAAATACGCCACCACCGCAATACGCCATAAGATCACCAAATACAGTCCCAATACCAACAAAGTCCCCCACAAACCCAGTTCTTCCCCCACTACGGCCAAAATAAAATCCGTATGTTTTTCCGGTACAAACCCTAAACGCGATTGTGTTCCGGAAAACAGCCCTTTTCCAAAAATGCCGCCAGATCCCATGGCGATTTGCGCCTGCAGCACGTTATACGATGCTCCTTGCGGATCGGATTGCGGAGCCAAAAAAGCTTCCACGCGTTTGCGTTGATAAGGTTTCATCTGATGATCGGCAAACACCCCCGCAAAAAACCCCGCCGCCACCACCAATGTGGCCAACACAAAATAAAAAGACGGCAAAAATATGCGCAGCTGCTTAAACAGCCACCACGCCACATATCCCGCCAAACCCGTTAACAACACAAAAACGCCCATATACAAAATATGATCGGAAAGCTTAAAAAAAACGTCCAACAGCTTATAGTCAAGCCACTGCGGATGTAAATACAAAAATGTCCATGCCACCGTAAAAAACCCCGCCACCGCCGCAAAAGCAAAAACTAAAGCCAAATAAAACACGTTTACGCCCGCGCAATACAGCAACACCAGCAAAGCAGGAAACGTAATGACGATGGATGAAAAATCCGGCTGCAACATAATCAGGCCGAAAACAGGCGCAATTAATACTCCCAGCCATACCAAGGTGCGCAAGTCCCGCATATTACGACCTTGGCGGTCCAAAAAGGCCGCCGCCGCCAAAATAGTCAATACGCGGCAAATTTCCGCCGGCTGCATGGAAAAAAATGGAAACACGAACCATGATTTGCTTCCCCGCTGATACGTACCGAAAAGCAATACGCCTATCAACAAAGCCAAAATAATTCCATAAAGCGGTTTCCATTGCTCGTCAAAAATTTGATAATTAAAGCTCCATGCCGCGAAAAAAGCCAAAAAACCCAGCGGAAGAGCTATGATATGCGTACGGACAACCGCATTGGAAAAATCAACCGCATTAACGGCAGACATAATGCACAAGGCCCCCAAAATGACCAAAAAAGCCATGGCTCCAAAAAGAAACCAATCTATGAGTCCTTTATGTAAACGCGATTTGTATTTGGTCATGCTCCCTCTCCGTCAACTCCTTGGCGCAAAGCAGCCTGTATTTGCCGCATATCCGACACCAGTACCGCCGGATCGGCGTCTGGCACATGGTTCTGCTGTTCAGCGGTACGTTTGGGCATTTCCGTTGGAATATGGAAATAAGCCTCTATCATTTTCCGCGCTATAGGACCTGCGGCACCGGCGCCGCCTTTGCCGTATTCCACAAAAACAGCCACCGCCAAGCTGGGTTCTTCTCCCGTGCGTCCTGCAAAAGCCATAAACCAGCCATGGTCGTCTCCGTGTGGATTTTGAGCCGTGCCGGTTTTCCCGTATACATCCAACCCTTTTATTTTTACGCGCCGTGCCGTGCCGTCGTCTACCGTATGCTTTAAGGCTTTATAAATCAAATCCCACGTAGAGGGCTTAATATCCACCGTTCCCAGCAATTGGCTTTGCCCGCGCTGCAGCACGCGGCCCGTTTGATTGCTAACGATGCGGTCCAAATAATATGGCCGCCAAATTTTACCTTTGCTGGCTATCGCCGCGGCAAACTGTGCCATTTTTATGGGGGTTACCAACAGTTCCCCCTGTCCGATGGACAAGTTCAACGTATCTCCAATAAACCAATATGAACGGTTGCGGGCACGTTTGGTGGGGCCGTAGAGATTGCCGGCTTTTTCGCCGGGGAGGTCAATGCCCGTAGGCAAACCAAATTGAAACATACGCTGGGTTTTTTCTATTGCGGCCGCGCCGGTATTGGCCGCCAGCGTATAAAAATACACGTCGCAGGAATCCGCCATTCCGTCAAAAAAATTATCATGCTGATGCACACCCCAGCACTTAAATACGCGAGATCCCGCATCATAATACCCGGGACAATATACTTCTTTGTTTGGATCGAAATCCCCTTGTTCTATGGCGGCGATAGAGGTGATAACCTTAAAAGTGGAAGCCGGCGGATATACCCCTTGTATGGCCAAGTTGTATTCGCTGATGCGTTTGGAAGAAGGCTGAGGACCGTCTGAATATGGAATAAACATATTCGGATCAAAAGCCGGAGCCGTCGCAAGAGCCAAGACGGCTCCCGTCCGCGGATCCAAAGCCACCGCCGCGCCGCGGCCCGTAAGCGAATTTTTCAGTCCCTCCTCCGCCGCGCGCTGTACGTCAAAGTTAAGCGTCAAATAAATATCATCCCCCGCACGCCAGCGACGGTCTTCAATAACGCGGTGGACGCGGCCGCGGTAATCCACTTCCAAAAATACGCCTCCGTCACGGCCTTTGAGCAGTTTTTCAAACTTTTTTTCCAAGCCGTTTTTGCCTGTTTTCGCATCTAAACGGTAATCCAGCGACTGATCGCGGTTTTTCCATTCATCTCCTTCCATGCTGCCCAAATAGCCAATTAAATGGCTGGCAAACGTGTCATACGGATAAATACGTTTGTTTTCTTCTATCAAATACAAACCCGGATAATACAGCTGCAGCTCTTTTATAGGCAATACACTACGTGGGGACAAATTTTCCGCCAAGGCCGTGGCTTTGCCGCTTTGTACGCTCTGTTCAAGCCGGGCCAACACCTCTTGGGAAGTTAATCCTATATGTGGGGCAAAATCCTGCGCCAAACGGCGCAAATAGGAGTCGTCTTTCGGTCCGGCGGACAAATAGTATAAATCAAAAGCGGGCGCGTTGGAAGCGACAGCCTTGCCATCTGAAGTAAAAATGCGTCCGCGCGGAGCGACCTGATACAGCACCTGCGTACGGTTGCGTTCCGCCAAACGCAAATAGCGGTCATGGCGCAGCAATTGAATATCCGCCAACCGCAAAGCCACCACAGCGCCGGCAATAAATGCCAATGTCAAGAGCGTACGCAGGCGACCGTTAAAACTGTCTCTTTTGGCGGACATACGCTTTATCTCTCCCGCTTAAATGTCCGGCGTACGGTCCAAAAAACAAACGGCGCGGTCAGCGCGTTGCACACAGCACCGCCCAGCCATGAGCCTATACCCGCCCAAGAAGAAAAACCGGCAAAAACGTGTAAAAGAACAGCATTAAACAATGCGGAGAATAAACTTAAAACCAAAATACTGGCCATTTGCGGTACCGGCGCATCAAAATCCAAACGTTTGTCCAACCCGTACATCATGCAGGCGCATAAAGTAAAAACAAAAGCATGATTGCCAAACAGCTTAATGCCAAAAAAGTCCAAAAACAATCCACAGATAAACGCCGTCGGATAGCCATATTGCGGCCCCAAACAGGCACATACCGCGCAGGCAAATACCAGCATCATGTTTAAGTTAACACCCGCACCGCCCAAAACAGTCATAAGACCCCAGTGCAAGATCGTTGCCGCAATAAAAAGTAAAAACAGTTTCACGGCGTTTGCCATTTACTTTACCTCCGCTTTTTGCGGCGTCAAGACAAAAAGCTCCCGCGTAACGGAAGCGTCCGCTTCCGGCTCCACCCGTGCGGTTAAAGACGTTTGCAAACCGTTTTCATCTTCCACTTCTGCGATTTCACCCACCAAAATACCCGCCGGAAAAATACTGCTGGAAGACGACGTATATACTTTTTCCCCCGCTTTGATTTCGGACAGATAGGGCAAATATTGCATACGCATTTGTCCCGCACCGGCCCCGCTGAGCAGGCCCTCTTCATGGGACGGCAATGCATACACCGCGGCGGCAAAATCTTCATCGCGCAGCAATAACACTTTTGCCGTATGTTCGTCCGTTTCCAACACCATGCCCGCCAATACCGGCTCTGTATTTTTTAACGCAATAACAGCCGCACGCTCATGAATACCGTCCAGAGAACCTTTGTCTATAACGACGCTGTTCCATTGTGTCGGATCGCGGTAAGCCGTCTTGGCCCAAACGCCCCGCCAAATGGATGGGGCCGGCAAATTCAGCGCGGCCGTAAGGCGTTTATTTTCAGCAAAGATTTCCTGCGCTTGGGCATTTTCCAAACGCAAACGCCCCATTTCTTCTTGCAACAATACATTTTCCCGCTGTGTATGAAGCAAAGCTTTCACGGTATCAGATACCCCCTCTGCGTACTCCATGACGGCGTGGGAAGCGCGTATTTGCGGAATAAAAATATAAGACAGCAGCGCCTTAGCCGAAGCCACCGGACTTTCCAGCGGCAATATCATCAATAGCAAAGACAACACAATAAACACCGCCGGCAAAATTCTATTCTGACGATTGACGTTAAAAACTCTTTTTTTAGGCTGTTGGGTGCGGGATTTCATAGCTGTTTTTCAAAATCAAGAAAATATTTCATGTAACAAAACAAATTGTCCGAGCACGAAAACATATACAAACAAAAAAGCGGACAAAGTTCCTTTCCATCCATCCGGAACCCTGTCCGCTTTGTGTGGGTGCCAAAATTAATACAAAGATTTGCCCCGATGTCCGAAAAAGCGGGATCCTTTTTCGTTAAGCTGTTCCAGAAATTTACCGGTTCCCAACGCCACGCAGCTTAAAGGGTCGGCCGCGCGGTGTACGGGTATATCCGTCTCTTTGCGAATCAGATCCGTTATGCCACGCAGTAAGCTGCCTCCTCCGGCCACCACCAGCCCTCTGTCCACCAAATCGGCGGCCAGCTCCGGCGGAGTTTCTTCCAAAGTACTTTTGATGACATCAATAATCAACCGCACCGGTTCCATAAGTGCTTGGCGTATTTCTTCGCTGGTTACCGTCAAAGTACGGGGCAGCCCTTGCGTCTGGTCGCGCCCTTTGACTTCCATGGATTTTTCTTCTTTCAGCGGATAAACAGAACCCAAATTAATTTTGACTTCTTCGGCCGTCGTCTCACCGATAATCAGGTTATATTTTTTGCGGAAATACTGCACAATGCATTCCGTCAGCTCGTCGCCGGCTACGTCAATGGATTTTGCCACCACCATACCGCCTAAAGAAATAACGGCGACTTCCGTCGTACCTCCGCCGATGTCCACAATCATGCTGGCGTGCGGCTCCGCAATGGGCAAATCCGCTCCCATGGCCGAGGCCATAGGCTCTTCAATCAAATAAACCTCCCTCGCACCGGCTTGGCGCGCCGCGTCATCAACGGCGCGGCGCTCAACGCCGGTAATATCGGAAGGAATGCCAATGACAATCCGGGGACGCAACAAGCTGCTGCGGCTGTGAACCTTGCGAATAAAATAACGAATCATTTCCTGCGTTACTTCAAAATCGGCAATAACGCCGTTTTTCATGGGACGCACGGCTATGATGTTGGCCGGCGTACGGCCCAGCATCTGCTTGGCTTTAACGCCGACGGCTTTTACATCGCCGGTTTCTCGGTCCACCGCTACTACGGACGGCTCACGAAGCACGATGCCTTTGTCCTTTACATAAATCAGACAGTTGGCCGTGCCCAGATCCATTCCCAGATCGGAGGAAAACAAACCGCCCAGATAGTCAATTACCATTTAGTCCACCAGTTTAATAATTGCCACTTGCGCATTGTCGCCTTGGCGTACGCCGGCGCGGTAAATGCGTGTGAAACCGCCGGCGCGGTTTTGGTAACGGGCGGCCAATACTTCAAATAATTTCTTATAAGCGCCCTTATCTTTGAGGGTGTCTTTTACGGCCAAGTGATTATTGGCTTTGGCCAAGGTAATCAAGCCCTCCACTACGCGGCGCACTTCTTTGGCTTTGGGCAGCGTAGTTTTGACTTCTTCGTGCAGAATAATGCTTGTGGCCATATTTTTGAGCATGGCATTTTTATGGGAAGAAGTTTTGCCGAGTTTACGGTATCCGGTATTCTTAATCATCTTTTACAATCCTTTCAATGGGTTATGCCCTAAATTTTCATACCAAGAGACAAATTCATTTTGGCTAATCTGTCTTTGATCTCATCCAAGGACTTTGCGCCGAAATTTTTGATCATTTTCAAGTCGGCCTCGGTCATTCTGACCAATTGGCGGACCGTATGAATATTCTCTGATTTCAGGCAATTGAGCGAACGGGAAGTCAACTCAATAAAATCAATGGATTGGTCCAATTCTTCATCCAATTCGGAATTGACGGGAGCCGCACCGCTGACGCTGCCAGTCATAGACAAAGGTTCCTGCTGAGCGTCCGAACCCATGCTGACGGCTACCGTGCCGGCCTCTTCTCCTTCAATGGTAAAGATGTGCAAAGAACCCGACAACAGTACCGCTGCACGGTGCAAAGCTCTTGCGGGTTCCAAGGTGCCGTCCGTGGTAATTTCCAAAATTAAGCGGTCATAGTCGGTTTTCTGGCCTACGCGCGCCGGTTCCACATCATAGTGAACTTTCACAATGGGAGAAAACAACGCATCCACCGGAATAAAACCGGCCGGACGCTGCAGCTTGGCCAAATCTTCCGCCGGCACATAACCTTTGCCGCGGGAAATTTCAATTTCCATTTCCAAGCTGCCGCCCGCCTCCAACGTAGCGATGGGAAGGTCTTTATTGATAATACTCACACCGTCTTTTTCTTCAATGGCGGCGGCGGTTACCACTCCGGATTGGTCAGCATTCAAGTTCAGGCAAATGCGGTTTTCGCCATCCATTTTTACGCGTAACTTTTTCAAATTAAGCAAAATGTCAATGACATCTTCCCGCACATTGGGCAAAGTGCTGAACTCATGAATGGCGCCTTTAATGCGTACAGCCGTTACGGCCGCGCCTTCCATGCCGGAAAGCAAAATACGGCGCAAAGAGTTGCCCACCGTGTGGCCGTAACCGCTTTCATAGGGTTCTGCGGTAAATTTGCCGTAGAAATCCGAGGCAGTCTTTTCGTCCAACTGAATCTTCTGGGGAAGAACTAATTCGTTAAAAGCCATTTCAGCCTCCGCACTATTATTTGGAGTAGTATTCTACAATCAGCTGCTCATTGACAGGGTAGGACATTTCCGCTCTGTCAGGCCATCTCAAAAGTTTGCCCGTCATTTTTTCCGCATCGTATTCCAAGAAGCTGGGACGCTGATTGCGTTTTTCGGTTTCGGTCAGGCCTTGTTTGACGGCCGTATTTTCCGCCAAAGAAGCTTTCAGCGTTACTTTATCCCCGGGTTTCACTTGGAAAGAGGGAACGTTGACGGCTTTTCCGTTAACGGTAACAAAACCGTGCAGCACAATTTGGCGGGCGGTTTTCAAAGACACCGCAAAACCCAAACGGCGCACAATATTGTCCAAGCGGGTTTCCAACAAGCGCAAGAAATTTTCGCCGGTTTGGCCCTGCAGCTTAGAGGCTTTGTCAAACATATTGCGGAACGGAATTTCCGACATGCCGGACTGCAGTCTGGCTTTCTGTTTTTCCTGCAAACGGATACCGTATTCGGACACTTTGGCGCGGCGCGTTTTACCGCCGGCTTTTCCGCCGCGTACCTTTGCCGAGGCCAACTTATCTATGACACAGTTGGTGTAGCATTTGGTACCTTTGAGGAAAAGTTTGCAATCTAATTTTCTGCATTTTTTGCAGCTGGCTTCAGTATTTCTGGACATAAATCTTATACTCTCCGTGCTTTAGGGGGTCTGCATCCGTTATGCGGGATGGGGGTAACGTCTTTAATGGAAGAAACCGTCAATCCGGCCTGCTGTACGGCGCGTACGGCGGTTTCGCGTCCCTGCCCGGGACCGCACACTTTTACGGCTACTTCGCGCATACCCAAGGCAACGGCTTTTTCAGCAGCTTTGTTGCAGGTAATTTGAGCGGCGAACGGAGTGCTTTTCTTGGTGCCCTTAAACCCATGGGAACCGGCCGTAGACCAAGCAATCGTATTGCCTTTGTCATCGGAGACGGTAACAATGGTATTGTTAAAGGAACAATAAATATGCACCACGCCGAAAGCGGGAGCTTTGGCGTTTTTCTTTTTGCCTTTCGCGGCGGGAGCTTGCGTCTGCGCGGCGGCGGCGGTTTTTGTTTCTTTTTCTTCTGCCATAATATTAAATCCTAAAAATAAAGTTATTTAGCTGCAGCTTTGGAGCCGACCGTTTTGCGGCGGCCGCGGCGCGTGCGGCTGTTGGTTTTGGTCCGCTGACCGCGCACGGGCAGATTTCTGCGGTGGCGCTGGCCTCTGTAGGAACCGATTTCAATAAAGCGATGAATATTCTGCGCCACTTCTCTGCGCAACTCGCCTTCCACCTTGTATTCTTTTTGCAAGATGGTATTCAAAAGACCGGCCTGCTGTTCGGTGAGGTCTTTGACTCTGGTAGCGGGATCAATCTGGCCGTCCAATTTAGCCAATACTTCTTTGGCGTTTTTCTTGCCGATGCCGTAAATATATTCCAACGCTACGTCAATTCTTTTGTTTTTCGGTAAATCAATACCTGCGACTCTAGCCATATTTTGTCAATACTCCTGTAAATTAACCTTGGCGCTGTTTGTGTTTGGCGACTTCGCACACTACGCGTACCACGCCGTTGCGCTTAATGATTTTGCACTTTTGGCATATCTTTTTTACACTGGCTCTGACTTTCATTTATTTCTCCCTATAAGTTATTCTGCCTTTGGTAAGGTCGTACGGGGACAGTTCAAGCTTTACTTTGTCTCCGGGCAGAATTCTTATATGATGAACTCTCATTTTCCCGGATATATGGCCCAGAATCACTTTGCCGCCCGCTATTTCTATTTTGAACATGGCATTGGGCAAGGACTCCAGTACTTTTCCTTCCACTTCTATTTTATCGCTCATACATCTCCGAGTTCGGGTAAATTCGGAACAAGCGCGGGATAAAACCGCGTTCATTCAAAAGCAGTAAAAATTTCACTGCCGTGAGCCGTAACGGCTACCGTGTGTTCAAAGTGGGCCGCCAAACTGCCGTCCCGCGTTACCACCGTCCAACCGTCACTAAGCTGCCTGACTCTCCACGTTCCCGCTGTAATCATGGGTTCAATGGCCAGCACCATGCCTGCCTCCAAAAGAGGACCGGTGCCCTTTTTCCCAAAATTCGGGATAGAGGGCTCCTCGTGCATATTACGGCCAATACCGTGGCCGCAATAATCGCGTACCACGCCCATGCCTTGTTGCTCGGCATATGTTTCCACCGCGTTTCCAATATCTCCTAAACGGATACCCGGTTTGACTAGCCCGATCGCTTTATGAAGAGACTTTTTGGTAACATCCATCAGCCTCTGGGCTTCATCGGAAACTTTGCCGACGCCGAGGGTGATAGCGGCATCTGAACAGAAGCCGTCAAGCTTAGCTCCCGTATCAATACTGATAATATCACCACTCTTTAATATTCTATCTTTTTTGGGGATTCCATGCACGACTTCTTCATTAATGGACGCGCAAATACTGCCCGGGAATCCGCCATAACCCAAAAAAAGCGGCACCGCTCCGAAAGAGCGTATCGTTTTTTCGGCTATTGCGTCCAAATCCAAGGTGGACATGCCCGGCTCCACCGTTTCCGTCATTTTTTTAAGCACGGCTGCGGTAACTCTGCCCGCATTTCTCATCAACTCCAACTCATGCTCATTTTTGACTTCTATCATAAAATCTTCTTACTGTTTAATTACCGCAAGCAAAGATTCAAATACTTGCTGCGGATCTTGGTTTCCGTCTACTTTTGCATATAAACCGTTCTGCCGGTAAAACTGAATGACGGGTTCAGTCTGTTGATGATATACCGCCAGACGGTGGCGTACATGTTCGGGCGTATCATCCGGCCGCATAAAAATTTTCCCGCCTTGTTTCTGGCAATCCTCTTGGGAAAAATCCGGCCCAATCTGTCTTATTTCTCCATCGGGCAATTTGCATTGTTTGCGCTCGCCCAGCCGCTCAACGACCACTTCTTCCGGCAGCTCAATGGCCACCGCTTTGCGGAGCTTTCGCCCTAATTGCACAAGCATGGCATCCAACATCTTCGCTTGCGTTATCGTACGCGGAAAACCGTCAAAAATGATGCCTTCTTTCGTACCGGCTACGATATTTTTTAATACAGACAGCATTAACTCGTCAGACACCAAATCCCCGTTATTGATGACGGCGGCTATGCGTTTGCCCAGTTCACTTCCGGACGCAATTTCGTCGCGCAACACATCTCCGGTAGATATATGTTTGAGTCCCAGCTCTTTTTCCAGCTTGGCGGCCTGCGTACCTTTTCCGGCACCCGGGGCGCCCATCAGAACAATGTCCATATTAAAAACCTCGCATGCCGAGTTTTTATAAGACACTTTTGCGTTTAGTCCAGAAAAGGACTAAACGCAAAATGAGAACAACAAATTTTCAAATAAATTTATTCTTTTGCCTTCTGCTTCAAGAGATTCCGAACAAAAACTACGCCAGAACCCTCGCTTCCGGCAAAAGCAAAAGACCGCGTGTTATTGACCAACGTTAAACCAACGTCCTTTAATCCTTTTGCTGCCCTTGAGCAAAGGCTCATAATTGCGCGCCAGCAAGTGCGCTTGGATTTGGCTGACAGTATCCAATGCTACGCCAACGACAATCAACAACGCCGTACCGCCGAAATAGAAGTCCACGTTAAACTCCGCACGGAAAAAATCCGGCAATATGGAAATCAAACATACGGCGATGGCTCCGCAGAACGTTAGTCGGTTCATGACCCATTCAATATGATTTTTGGTCGGCTCTCCCGGGCGAATACCCGGAATAAAACCACCCCATTTTTTCATATTGTCGGCCAAGTCGGACGGATTAATGGTCATGGAATTGTAAAAATAACAGAAGAAGATAATCAGCGCGGAGAATAATCCCATATACCAAATGCTAGAAGCGTTCATAATTTCCAGCAAACGCTGCGCCCAAGGAGCCTCTTGGTTAAAGCTCGCAATCGTCAACGGCAAGGAAATAACCGATGAAGCAAAGATAACCGCTATAACGCCGCTCTGGTCAATCTTCAAAGGCAAATAGCTGGTTTGCCCGCCGTATAGTTTATTGCCTACTTGGCGTTTGGCGTACTGCACCGGAATTTGGCGCTGCGCCGTTTCCAGCCATACTACCAAACCCGTGATAATAATGACGGCCGCAAAAATAACCAAAGCCATGAAGAAATCCATCTCGTCCGTTTTGACGCGGTTGACGACTTCCATAATGGCGCCCGGGAGTCTGTCCACGATACCGGCAAAAATGATAAGCGAAATGCCATTGCCCACGCCCTTTTCCGTAATTTGTTCGCCCAGCCACATCACAAACATCGTCCCCGCGCACAAGGTCAGCACGGTAGTAACGAAAAAGAAGAAAGATGGATTGACCACCGCGGACACGCCGCCAGCCCCTTCCACCTTGGTAATAGCAAACGTCATCATGGAGCCTTGCAAGGCCGCCAAGAACAGCGTGAATATTCGGGTAATCTGATTTTCTTTCCGCCGGCCGGCTTCCCCTTCTTTATGCATGCGGTCAAGCGCGGGGAAAATATGCGCGCCGCGCACCAAGCTAATAATAATGGACGCGTTGATGTACGGCATAATACCCAAGGCTAAAATAGAAAATCTCCCAAGCGCTCCGCCCGAGAAAATATTCATAAAGCCCAAAATACCGTTTTCATGCGCGGCAAACATCTGGCGCAGTACGTCGGTATTGATCCCCGGTATGGGAATTGCGGCCGCAATGCGGAAAACGGCCAACGCCCCGAGCAAGAAGAGAAGTCTCTTCTTTAACTCGGGAGCGTTAAAAATATTCGCGACTGTATTGTTTTCCATTATTTGGTCTTCTTTTCAAGTACAGTAACGGACCCGCCGGCTTTTTCAATAGAAGCTTTTGCCGTCTTGGAAAAACCGTGGGCGGACACTTTCAGCGCTTTGGACAATTCACCCATGCCCAAAATTTTGACGCTGGACACATCATGAATAGCGCCGGCCTTCTTTAACAATTCCGGAGTTACTTCTTCACCGGACTTAAAAAGTTTTTCCAAAGTGCCCACGTTCACATAATCAAAACGGCGGGCAAAGTCTTTATTGGAAAAACCGCTTTTCGGCGTTTGACGCACCAACGGCATCTGACCGCCGGCTTTGCTTTCTTTGCGGCTGTTGCCAGAGCGAGAAGTCTGCCCTTTCATGCCTTTGCCGCAATAATTGCCCAAGCCGGAAGCCGCACCCAGGCCCAATCTCTTTCTGGGTTTTCTGGACCCGTGTTTAGGGAAAAGTTTATTCAAAGTTACCATAATATTATCCTCTCCGCAAAACTAATTGGCCGTCGCAGCCGTTGCAGTTTCTTCCGCTTTGGGGGCTTCAGCTTCTTCTTTTTCGGCCTTGCCGCGAATGACGTTGACTGCTTCTTTGCTCTTCAGCATTTTCAAAGCTTCCATCGTCGCATATACCAAGTTGCACGGATTGGTGCTGCCTAAGCTTTTGGCCAACACGTCTTTGATGCCGGCCGCTTCAAACACCAAACGCACGCCGGCGCCGGCAATAACGCCGGTACCCGGGGCGGCAGGTTTCATCCACACGGAAGCGGCGCCAAAACGGCCGATCACTTCGTGCGGAATGGTGTCTCCCACTATGGGGAACGTAACCATATGCTTGCGGGCATGGGTTTCAGCCTTGCCGATGGCCAGCTGAACCTGATTGGCTTTACCGATGGCAACACCCACTTTGCCTTCGCCATTGCCTACCACAACCAAGGCGCGAAATCCAAAGCGCTTGCCGCCTTTTACCACTTTGGCCGTGCGGGCCACGTGGATGACGGTCGTTTTGCCTTCGGAAGCGGGTCTTGTCTTCTGAAACTCGGCTTTTTTGCCTTTCGCTTCTCTTCTATTTTCGCTTTTCAGCGTTTCGTTCGTCATTAAATTCACCTATCTCTTAGAATTTCAATCCCGCTTCGCGCGCGGCGTCAGCCAAGGCTTTTATTCTGCCGTGGTAGACGCGGCCGCCGCGGTCAAACATGACTTCGGTAATGCCTTTGTCCAAAGCTTTCTTGGCAATAACGGCGCCTAAGGCTTTGGCGGCTTCTACGCTTTTGCCGGAGGATTCATATTTCCCTTCCAGCTCTTTAGACAACGTGGTAGCCGACACTAAAGTGGCATGCGTATTGTCGTCAATAATTTGGGCGTAGAGATATTTTAAGCTTCTGTATACGGACAAGCGCGGGCGGTGTGCGCCGGCGGCCGCGAGCAGGTGTTTGCGGCTTCTGTCCTTTCTGAATTGATATCTTTCCTGTTTAGTAGCCATAATTATTTGCCTCCTGCCGCGGTCTTACCGGCTTTGCGGGCAATGTGCTCACCCTGATATTTGATACCGCTGCCTTTATACGGCTCGGGAGGTCTGATCCGGCGGATCTTAGCGGCGAAATCGCCTACGGCAAACTTATCGCTTCCTTTAATTTCCACCAAATTGCTCTTCGGGTCAGCCACCACGGTAATACCCGCGGGGACTTCAATAATCACCGGATGGGAGAAACCAAGCTCCAGCGTCAGTTTATTGCCTGCCACGGAAGCGCGGTATCCCAAACCGTTGATTTCCAAATTTTTGTGGAAACCGTTGGTTACGCCTTCAATGATATTAAACACATTGGCGCGGGTGGTGCCGTGAATGGCGTTGAGCTCTTTTCTGCGGGCTTCATCAATGGATAAAGTCATCACGCCGTTTTCAATGTTAATTTGAATGTCGGCCGGTACGGTGTAGGACAAAGTGCCCAACGCACCCGTGGCAGTAACGACATTATCTTTCACGTCCACTTTGGTCTTGGCGGGAATGTTAATCACTTTCTTACCGATTCTGCTCATATTCCCTCCTTACCAAACTTGGCACAATAATTCGCCGCCGACTTTTTCGGCCTTGGCCTGTGCGTCGGTCATAATGCCTTTGGACGTAGATAAAATCGTAATGCCAAAGGAACCGCGTACTTTAGGAATATTGTTGTACGCGCTGTACACCCGTTGCCCGGGTCTGGAAACACGGCGCAAACCTTGAATGACGCATTCGTTTTCCGGCGTATATTTCAAAAACACGCGGACAACGCCGCCTTTGGTTTCATTGTGTACGGCCTTGAAATTGGAAATATAACCTTCCTCTTTCAAAATGCGCGCAATTTCCGTTTTAATTTTAGAAAAAGGGATATCCACTTTTTCTTTTTTCTTCATGTTTGCGTTTCTGATTCTGGTCAAGAAATCTGCAATTGGATCCATAGTCTCAGGCTGCGCTCAAATTACTTTCCGCAATGGAGTTAATTCGCACACGCGGCCTCCTCCTGTAAATTTACCAGCTTGATTTTTTCAGACCCGGGATAAGCCCCTGGTGTGCCATTTTTCTCAGGCAGATACGGCAAAGACCGAAATCGCGGTAGTACCCTCTGGCACGTCCGCAAATCTGACATCTGTTGTGATAGCGGACGGCGAATTTCTGGTCCTTGGCCATTTTTGCAACCCATGCTTTGGTAGCCATAAATTCTCTTGCTCCTTATTTGGCCGATTTCTTAAACGGCATACCCATGTATTTCATGAGCAGGCGGCCGTCATCATCGTTTTTGGCGGTGGTAACGAACGTAATGTTCATACCATGAGCTTTGGGCGATTTTTCCACATCAATTTCCGGAAAAATATAATGCTCTTTAATCCCCAAGTTCAAATTCCCGCGCCCGTCAAACGCATTATCAGAGAAACCCTGAAAGTCGCGAATGCGGGGACAGGCAATATTGATGAAGCGCTCCATAAACTCATACATGCGCGCTCCGCGCAGCGTAACACGCACGCCGATGGGCATACCTTCGCGCAGTTTGAAGTTGGAAATGGACTTTTTGGCGCGGCGCACCTGAGAAGCCTGACCGGCAATAGCCGTCAAGTCATCTTTGGCAATTTCCAGCGCTTTTATGTCTTCTCTGGCTTCTTTTACGCCGATATTGATGACGATTTTCTCCAATTTGGGCGCGGCCATAGGGCTTTTAACGCCCATGTCTTTCAGCAGGGCCGGCAGCACTTTCTCTTTATAGAGTTTCTGCAGGGTCGGCTGATAATCGGACGCGGGAGAGGTCGTTTTCTTCGTTTCTTTAGTCATTTTGCTTTACCTGATTAAATAAGCGTCTCGTTGCATTTGCGGCACACGCGCACTTTATCGCCATTTTCCAAAATCTGAATTTTGGGCGTCATGGCTTTTTTGCACTTGCTGCAAACGACGGCGACATTGGAGGCATCCAGCGGAGCTTCCATCTTTTGAATGCCGCCCTGTTTGTTCTGGGAAGGCTTCACGTGTTTGGAAATCATGTTAATTCCAACCACCGTTACGGTGTTTTTAGACGGATTGACAGATTTCACTTCGCCTTTTTTACCTTTATCTTTGCCGGACAAAATGAGTACGGTATCTTTCTTCTTAACTTGCATTAGACTACCTCCGGCGCCAGCGAAATAATTTTCAGGAAATTCTTTTCCCGCAATTCTCTGGCTATCGGCCCAAACACACGGGTGCCTTTGGGTTCCCCATTGTCGTTAATGATGCATACTGCATTGTCATCAAAACGAATATAGGAACCGTCTTTGCGTCTTTTTTCACGCGCCACGCGCACTACAACAGCGCGCACCACGTCGCCTTTTTTAATGGCGGAAGTAGGGATTGCATCTCTGACGGAACACATCACGACGTCTCCCAAAGTTGCAATATCCCGATGGTGGCCGCCGCGCACCTTAAAGCACTGCACTTTGCGGGCGCCGGAATTGTCGGCCACGTTGACGATGCTTCTCAATTGAATCATACATTAACTCCGTAAGTTTGCTAACAAAACTTATGCTTTGGCTTTTTCCACAATTTTGGAAATGCGCCATTTCGTCGTTTTGGACAACGGGCGGCAGCTCATAATTTCTACCTTGTCGCCGATTTTGGTTTCATTGCCTTCGTCATGCGCATGGTATTTGGCCGCTCTTTTTAAGGTTTTGCTGTACAGGCCATGACGGACCAGACGCTCCACTTTCACGACGCGGGTCTTGTTCATCTTGTCCGATACAACTTCACCGGTAAGGACCTTTCTCAGGCCGCGGGTTTCTTGGTTTTCCATGTATCAACCTCTTAGTTCTGCTCTTTTTTCTGATTAATCAGCGTTTGCAAAAGAGCAATTTCGCGTCTGACCGCCCGAATTTCCATCGGATTGGCGATGGGGGTGGTGCTGTGTTTGAAAAGAAGATTAAATTTCTTTTCCTGCGCCTTGGCCAACGCTTCATTCAGTTCGGCCACGGTTTTATTCTTCAAAGCTTCTTTTTCTTTGGTCTTCATACTATCTTCTCGCTACCAATTTGGTCTTGATAGGCAGCTTGTCTGAGGCCAGACGCATGGCGCGCTGCGTATCTTCCAGCGTGGCACCTTCCAATTCAAACAAGATGGTGCCCGGTTTGACAACGGCCACCCAATGATCCGGAGCGCCTTTGCCTTTACCCATACGGGTTTCGGCCGGATGTTTGGTGATGGCTTTGTCGGGGAACACGCGAATCCAAAGTTTACCTTTCTTTTTGATAAATCTGGACAGGGTAATACGGGCCGACTCAATTTGACGCGCGGTAATCCATTTCGGTTCCAGCGCTTTGAGGCCGTATTCGCCGAACACCACGGTCGCACCGCGGGTAGCGTTTCCTTTAATACGAGGCGCGCTATGCGGTTTGCGGTATTTTACTCTTTTAGGCATCAACATAAGCAAATTCCTCTATTTGATTTCCTGAGCCGGAGCGGCAGTCTCTACAGATCCGGCGTCCACAGCGCCCTCGGTCATTTCGCGGTGCTTTTTCAGCTCGTTCATGATTTCCTTGGGGGATTTGGCAAAGTGCGTCCGTTTGAAAATCCAAACTTTGATGCCGATTTTACCGCTGACGGTTTGCGCTTCGGTAAAACCGTAATCAATATCGGCGCACAGCGTATGCAAAGGCACACGGCCTTCACGTTTCCATTCCGTGCGGGCAATTTCTGCACCGCCCAAGCGGCCAGACACCATGATTTTTATGCCCAACGCTTTGCCCTGCAAAGCTTTTTCAATGGCTTTTTTCATGGCAGCCCCGTAGTGAGCGCGTTTTTCCAATTGCATGGCAATATTTTGCGCCACCAGCTGGGCGTCCGTTTCCGGATTCTTGATTTCAATGACGTTCACAAAGGTTTTGCTGCCCGTTAAGGCTTCAATTTCTTTGCGCAACGCTTCAATGTCGGCGCCTTTTTTGCCGATGACCACGCCCGGGCGGGCCGTATGAATGTTCAGGCGCAGAAAAGCACCGGCACGTTCAATGCCCACATAGCTGACGGCGGCCATCTTAAATTTGTCGTCCACGATCTTGCGGATCTGGAAATCTTCCATGATCAACGCCGGCATATTCTTGGGGGCGAACCAGCGGGAACGCCAGTCTTGAATATAGCCCAGTCTGATAGACCGCGGGTGAATCTTATGTCCCATAGTTTAGCGACCTCCCTTTTTTTCGTCGGATACAATCACCGTCAGATGGCACATGCTCTTTTTGTAGGGCATGGCGCGGCCTTGCGGCCCGGGCTGAATCCGTCTCAAGTGGCCGCTGGGGCCTAAATTGGCAAAGGCTTCTTTGATGAATACTTTGCTGTAATCCAGCTTTTTGCCGGCTTTGACTTCCAAGTTTGCCGCGGCGCTGTGCAGGGTCTTGGCCACCAGATCAGCGGTGCGTTTGGCAATAAACGGAAGCAGGTCTTCCGCCGCCTTTACGTTTTTGCCGCGGATTTGGTCCAGCACCAGGTTCACCTTGCGGCTGCCGTAGCGTTGAAATTTAGCTTTTGCACAAGCTTCCATATCAAATCCTCAACTCTTATTTCAAGGCGGTGGAGTCTTTGGTCATACCACCGTGGCCTTTGAATACCCGGGTGAAAGAAAATTCACCGAGTTTGTAACCTACCATTCTCTCAGAGACATAGATGGGAAGGAACTTTCTGCCGTTATGCACCAAGAAGGTGTGTCCCACAAATTCGGGAACAATCGTGCAGGCTCTCGCCCACGTTTTGATAGGTTTCTTTTCATTGGAAGAGTTCATCGCTTGAACTTTTTCCAACAGGTTTAAATCTACATAAGGACCTTTTTTAGTTGATCTTCCCATAATTACTTACCAGCCTTATTTTTTCTTCTGTCGCTGACGATCATCCAACCAAACGCTTTCTTAGTGGAGCGGGTCTTCAAACCGCGAGTCTGTTGGTTCCAGGGGGAACGAGGTATGTTGCCGCCTTTGCCGTGTCCGCGGCCGCCGCCCATCGGGTGGTCCACTGCGTTCATGGCGCTGCCGCGTACAGTCGGGCGGATACCGCGGTGACGGTTGCGGCCGGCGTTACCAATTACCACGTTGGCGTGGTCTACATTGCCGACTTGCCCTATCGTAGCGCAGCAGGCGCTGGGCACCAGGCGGATTTCGCCGGACGGCATTTTGATGTGGGCATATTCCGCTTCGCGGGCCATCAGCTGGGCTTGAGAGCCGGCGCTTCTGGCAAGCTGGGCGCCTTTGCCTACTTGCAGTTCAATGGCGTGGATAAAAGTACCTTCAGGAATATTTTTAAGAGCAAGGCAGTTACCCACTTTAATTTCAGCAGTAGGGCCGGACATTAATACGTCCCCCACTTTTACGCCAACCGGGTGAAGAATGTATCTCTTTTCGCCGTCGGCATAATTCAAAAGACAAATACGGGCGCTGCGGTTCGGGTCGTACTCAATGGCAACAACCTTGGCCGGAATGCCCAGTTTTTCTCTCTTAAAATCAATTTGTCTGTAAGCGCGTCTGTGTCCGCCGCCAATGTGGCGAACCATGACCATACCGGTGTTATTGCGTCCGCCGGTTTTGCGCAGACCTTTGGTTAAGCTCTTCTCCGGGGTTTTTTTGGTGATTTCCGAAAAGTCGGCCACCGTGATTGTTCTGCGGGAAGGGGTATAAGGTCTAAATGACTTAATAGGCATAGTTAGTAGTTCTCCTTAATACTCTACTTAGCAGTGGCTTCCACCACTTCTATTTTATCGCCTTCTTTAAGGGTTACGAAAGC
>CALUXG010000003.1 GCA_944324685.1 uncultured Elusimicrobiales bacterium | reverse complement strand
TCAAGTTTTCAGAAAGAAGGATATATGAAGAAACTTTTGAAAAAGTTTATATGTGGGAAAAAGATTTTGATGAGTTAACAGGGCAACAAAAAAGACACCTTGCAAAAGGTGTCTTTTTAAATGGTCGCAGGTTGTTTCCCGTAATAGAACCAAATTACGCTTTGCTGTGGCAGATGATCTGGCTGCATGGTTGGCAATATTGGAAGACTTGGATGATAAATACCGTACAGATTTAAACCCATATTATTCCTTTGCCGAATCGTGTAATGATCATAAATGAGGGTCCGGTTGCCATAATTCGCCAAGTTGTTTTCCAAAATCTACCTTAGTTGGTAGAAAATACCATGCAACCGATGGTTTATGCAAACGGACAGGTGTGTTAAATGTTTGAAAATGCAGGGGAATTTGGTTATGGATATGTTAAGATAAGGAAAGAGGCAATGCTTTTATTGTGCTAAAGAGAGGAGGGAAACATGTCCAATAAACAAACAGGTACATTGGGATAAGAGGAGATTGTAGAATTAGTTGCGTGCCCAAATTGGGGAAAAAAATTGATATTGTTGCCTCCCAATTATCCTTTATATGACGTACAATGTACTGCATGTTCCTTTCGTGCACAAATAAAAACAAATAATTGTAAACCGAAAAGCGAAGTGTTTGGGGCTGGATGGCAGATCATGTCTAAAGTGTTAAAAGCAGGATTTTTACCTCCACCATTGATTGTAAATTTTAAATGGAAGGAACAAAATACCCCTAAACAATCTATCTTATTCTTCCCATTTGTCCCAAGTAAACATTTAACTCACTACAGATTGAGTCCTACAGCAAGGCGTGCTAACTACGAGATGTTTCGCTATACAAAACTGTTGCAATTACCCCACTTTGTTTTGTTTCATAAGTAACCTAATAGGACAAATCCCTCTGTGGCAGATGAGGGCTGTGAGCTAACAGAGCGAACGTGTCCCGTGCCGTAGCATGCGAAGCATGCGGAGGCCATCTGCCACAATAAAAGCTATACTTTTGTTTTATAATACAGACTGTTCAATTTAAACGCAAAGAATAAAGATTAGTGGAAAGGTATATTTTTAATGCTAAACTATTTATAATATATATTAGTTAATATTTTACACTTATCAATACTACTGGATGAATATGTTTATTAGAGAATTAGAAATAAGAAATTTTCGTGTTTTTTCTGCTACCGAAGATCAACCTTTTATATTAGATGGTTTTAAGATTCCCAATGGACAAGCAGGATCTGGATTAAATGTATTTCTGGGCAATAATGGAACAGGAAAAACCTCAATATTGGATGCGATTGCACTATGCTTAACAGAATATAGGGGGGATTCAATTGAAATTGCTGATTTTAATGATCCGACACAACCTTTGATTGTTAAAGCATTTGCAGAAAAAGAGTTTGCCTATCAAGGTGTAATGCCCCGCAGTTGTTATAAAGGAAAGGGATTCCTATTTGAAGCTCATGTACGGAGTAAAAATACTGCTTATCTAGCTTCTAGTGTCGTCCATGATTTGCTTGTTATTAAGGCCAGAGAGGGGGATAAACCTGATAATGATTCAGTCGACCTAAGGGTATCAGTGCGAAACCCTTGGAGAGGAAATCGCTTCTCAGAAATTAATCTTTCTTACATTGAAAAAAATAGGCCTTATGCTATTAAGACAGGAATGTTTAATGACACAAAATTTGATCGCATTATGGAAGACTTGAATAGACAAGTATTGCAACAAGAAAAATCAACAGTGGGTATTGATAATGAGTTTGAGCAACTTAAAAGCGATCTAAACAGTAACATACTGATAAATAGCATTCAAAGATTTCATAAGGCAACAGATATTTCAGTCAGTTTAAAAATTATAGATCCATTTTGTCCATTTGATAAAGCATTTTTAGCTCATGTTACAGACAAGGGAATTCATTTGCCCCTTAATAAAATGGGGAGTGGATTTGAGATGATTTTCTCTCTATTGTATTCCTTGTCTGCTATCCAAGCAACTAATAAAGAAATAGTTGTACTTATTGATGAGCCAGAGTTGCATTTACACCCGAAGTTACAGGAGCAGTTCGTTAAAATAATTTTAGAGCTTTCTAAAAGAGCCCAGATTATTCTTACAACGCATTCCCCATTGTTATTAAAGCAGCTTTTTAGGTATTGCCCAGTTAATGCTAAAGTATTAAAAAAGGCCCAAGGAAATATTCAATGTAACAACGTTAAAGAAATAGTTTTACCTTATACTTCCGCCGATGAAATCAACTATTTGGCTTTTGATATACCAAGCGAAGAATATTTTAATGAGCTGTATGGATGGTTATTTGAACGGCTGAACTGTAAGGAGCTTCCCGATTTTGATAAAATTTTGTGCCACAATTATCAAATTCCTAAAGATCAGAAGTGGACTTCTATGCGTTCAGGAAAGCCACGAGATATGCAGTGTTCTTTATGTACATATATTAGGAATTTTATCCATCATCCGGAAAATAAACATAATGAGCAGTATTCGGTTGAGCAATTAGCTACAGCAATACAACAAATTAGAAATATTTTATCCCAACTTAAGGCCTCACCTCCCAAGCACCCTGTTGATATCTTTATATGATTAAGTGAGGCAGTTGCATGAAACATCTTACTCGGTATTATATTTCTTTTAATCCCAGCGATTTCAGATAATTGAACGTGTGATCGTAAAATGATGGGTGTCTGGTCAGATCTTCTGTAGTGCCACGAGGAACGAAGATGACCATTCCTTGTCGTGCTCTTGTTAGCAGGACACGATAAGCATTTTTGAGGTAAAGTCGCTTTTCCGGACTTGCAACATGATTCCAACGTGTACCAGTAAAGTTATTATATGTCCATTCGCCGTCAGCGAATCGGAAATCCGCATCCCATGCTACAATAGAGTAATCGACTTCTAATCCTTGAACATCAAATTCTGTTACTACATCTTCTAATGCATAACAGGACCGAACATCGTCTTTAGCATTAAGAAACCAATTCGCTACAGATATTTCATTTTTAACAAAAATCCCTTCTGGTTTGAGCCGTAAGGCGCCACTGCTGGCCAATATCCCGTATTTATTGGTCCCTTTGGCTTGCATTCGGACCCATTTCTTCGCTTTATCTAATTGGCGGGTAATTACTACAGGATATTTTGTTTTAATCTGCTCATAGCGGGCTTGTGCTTGCTCGCTATTTACATCAAGTAATGCTTTTACAAAGGCAGCCAAATAAGGCGTACGGAATGATCTGACAGATGTATTTAAATGCAGCTCTGGCTTTTCAGTGACATTTAAACCATGTACTAAATCAGTCCAAGCTCTTTCTCTGCGGTATTCTTCGTCATTTAATTGAGGTGTAATATATATATCCCAATCCTTAAATGAGCGTCTTAATGCATCAAACCATTCGGGAAGACCTGCTTCCCCAGTATTAATTTCTTGGCCGCCACCAACAAGACAGATAATGACAGCCCAGTCATGATGCCGATCCATAGTGCTGATCAAAAATTCAGGTTCACTATATTGGAAAGAGTGTATTCCCTTTTTTGTGCCCATAAATTTAACTAGCATCTCTTTTGTCCAAGAGCGTTGGGCTTCATCAAAAATGGCAATTCTTTCAGGGGGAATTTGGTCGTTCCCAACAAAAGAATCCCTATATTTATGAATAATCTGGATAAAAGCTGCAGTGCTACGTAAAGCTTCTTTCTTGGAAATACGTTTTCCGCGTTGTTTTTCCTGCTCTACTTTATCACGAGCTAATGCTTCTTGTAATACTTGTACTAAAGGAAAATTCCCCGATAGAAAAACGGCATGCTCTCCTTGCTTGGCGTCTGATCTGTCAATAGCTACATTTAAACCTACTAAAGTTTTTCCTGCACCTGGAACCCCTGTAACAAAACAAATAGATTTTCGGTGTTTTTGTTTGCTGTATTCAATAATCCGATTGAGCTCTGAAGTTGTTAATGTTAAATTTGTTGCTCCGGCGTCACTGCGGGTGATATCGTGGACATTATGTCCTCTATATAGCGCTTGTGCTGCTTCAATTATGGTAGGTGTTGGTAAATATTCTGATACTTCCCACTTCACGTAATCAAAAGGCTGTTCATGGTAAGTATCTGCAACCTTTTGGATAATTTGAGTAATATTATGCGCATTGCAATATAGTGGTGTAATGATGTGATCATCGTTAACAAACTTATTTTCAACCACAGGAGCTGATGTGGAAATAGCAATCGGCACCAAGAGCTTATCATGGCTTTCTTTGTGGAAATTATGTAAATCAAGAGCATAATCGTATACTTGGTCGTAGGCTGTAGAGTAATGTAAATGTGCGCCACATTTAAATTCCAATAAAAATACGATGTTCTGATGTAAAAACACTACATCAATCCGCTTACCCATTCGTGGAATAGTATATTCAAATAGTAAACGGCCTTCTTGAAATATGGCCAGCTGGTCCTTTAAAATAGATATTTCTTGTTCCCAAGTATTGCTTTGTTGAATAGTAGTGTCCGTAGTTGTATTATTGGCATGAATAATCCCCAGAATTTCTGTTGTTGACTGATGCAGAAAATCTTCCAAATTCCCTGAATAATATGATCTTAAATTTCGCATAGGCTGTTATTATTAAGTCCATTTTAACATTTTTATTTGTCGATTCTTTTGATTTCTGCATGCTTTTTTTACAAATCAACTGTTAGTTTATATTTTGTGCAGTAATTTGGTAAATATAGTACACTAAAGGCATGAAAAGCATTAAGAAAGGCATCCAAACACCTAAAACTCAGAAAAAACCCGCAAAAGGGCAATCTGGGGCTTTTTTAACTGTGTCTGAAATTGCTGACATGCTTCGGGTTGAGCCTTTGACCATTTATCGCTATATTCGCAGCAAAAAGTTGATCGCTTATAAACTGGGGAAAGATTATCGTGTCCAAGAAAAAGACTTTAAAACCTTCCTTAACAACTGTAAAACCGTCAAATAATAAAGGCCTTTTTATCCCTCTTGTTCCGCAGTTTTTGACGTTTGAAACAGCCAAGCTACCTGATTGGATCGCATTGGTACTGTTTGATCTTGTACAATATCCAAGACGGGTGCCATCGTTATGCCTTCCTGTATTACCAGAAGATTTAAATAACATGCCTGTCTTTCACGTATATTATGCAACCGATGTTTTGGAAGAAGATGCCCCTGAGAATGTTTGTTTTATCTATGTGGATGAAGGGGAAGAACAGAATTTGTTAGACCTGTATTTACAAGCTTATCGAGAAGATTCTCTGCCTGTGCAGCATTATAAAACATTTGAGAAGAGCTTGCGTGCTACTCTTGACTTTTTACAACAAGCAGAAAATGACAAGGGGAGCAAATTCGGCTTAGATGGTTTGCCCCCACACCCTAAAGATGTTCGTTTTTACTCAGATTTGGTTTATTTACATCAAAGGGGTATGCTGGAACTAAAGACTCCAGATTTGTTTATGATTTCTTCTCCGTGTTGTGTACCAGAAGTAGAAGTTCAGTTAAAGATGTCAGTATCGGAGATGGAAGAAGCCTTGCTACCTCCTGAACCAGATTGTCAATATCGAAAGCTGCAGTTTTTTGCTGCTTCTGGTAAATTTGTATATGGGGCAAAAGAATACAAGGTTCATAATATGAACAGTAAATGGGTTCAGCTTCTTTTGCATATGATGCAGCATAAAGTTAGGTTTCCCTGGAGCCAAGCTGTTAAGATGTTGAAGATCCAAAAAAAAGCAAAGGATTCAGATGGGAAAAAAGCATTGGAAAGTATTTTGCGGGAATCAGCAAACACCCATTTGAGGCAGTTGGGGTTTCCTCAACAGCTAGGGCTGACTGAAAAGAATGTTGTGTGGAAAGATCTAAAATAAGTGTTATCAAAATGTATTTCTGACGGGATTCTCCTCCAGGAGGATCCCGTTTTTCTTGGCACATTTCTGCCTTTAAATCATTCTTTTCTATGTGTCTTCTATGTTTTTTATCGATATAAAAGCAAATTTTGGTGGCTCTGAATCTATGTTATTGTTATTTGCAGTCTGTGGGCATGATACAGAATATAAAACGAGCCCAAGGCGGCCATCAAAAGCTTTCTTTTAAGGAAACCCTGGAAGCAGTTTACGGGTATCCTATTACGGAACAAGAAGCAGCAGATGCTCTGTTTTCATTAACAGAATTTTTTAAGCTGTTAGGTGATTTGGATCAGGAAGCACATTCCCAAAAGTTGGAGGATTGCCATGATTGATGTGGTAACTTTGTACTTTTGGGATCCCAAAACATATCAGATCTATGCTCCCGCACTATTTGACGGCAATATCAATCAGTTGGGTACACACCAGCATGTGTATAATTATAAGTCACACAGCATATATTATCCACATGTGGAACTGCGCCAGTATATTGCTACGTATCCCAAGCAATTGACCACTTTGTTAGTAGTCAAAGTCTCTCTGCCAAAATTGATATATGGCAATAATTTGATGGAATTGAGGAATATAGATTTCCAAGCGTGTTGTTGGAAATTGTCGGATATTTTGTTTCAAATGGGTGTTCGAGTTACGCCTGGGCAAGTCTCTAGATATGCTGATGTTCGTGGCTTTGAATATGGGAAAAACATCTTATTGGGGCGTATTCCTGTGCCATTTGTATTATCGGAATTGAGTCGAGCACAACCACTTCAGCATTATATGGATATTCAACATGTAGTGTACCAAAATGGTGGGGAGAAAGTGGTTTTTTATTCCAAAGGCTATGAATTGGTGTTTTATGATAAAACGAAAGAACTACAGAAGGAGATCAAACAGCCTCATTGCATCCTACCTCAACAGCTTAAGACTGATATTGAAACACAGAAGATCAACATATTACGGATAGAGATTCGTTTTCATAAACGTAAATCATGGCAAAAGTTACTTTATCCGTATAATAATTTGATCCGTTTTGCTACTTTTAGAGATGTGTTCCAGAAGGCACTTGCACGGCGTGTTCTGTTGGATTATTGGCATAAAGTTAGTGACCCAATACGGAGCGTCCCAATGGATATATATGCCCCTGCATTTGAATTGTGGCGGATTTCGCGCGGAGCCGGTAAAAAGTTAAAACCTCAAGCTTTATTAGCAAAATTGGGTACTAACTACCTAGTGCGTGGATCCGGTTATCAGGAATCCGTCCGAAGTTTAAAGCGGCTTGGATTCAGCAATCCGTCGGATTTTATTAAACGTAATACTGGACGCGTGGCCCAAGTTACCTGGCGTTTAGATGTGTGGAGGTTTATAGATCATTCACTGGGTATATTTACTAGTTTAATTCCTTCCAAGTGGGGAAAGCTTAAAAAACGTACATCTGCTGCATGGTTTAAACGATATGAATCTATGCTGACTGTTCAAGAAGTGGCGAATCAACTACATGTAAGCAGAGAACAAATGCATCAAGCTATTAAGAAAAATAAACTTCCTGCATATAAAATTGGTAAACGCTCGTTAAGGATCAAGCGTACAGATATAACAATGTATTTAGACGGATGCCTTAAATAATATTATAGAAACCAAAATAAATTTGTAAAAAAAGATCATTATTGACCAATAAAGCACAATAAAAGTAGAATACAAGTAGAAGAATATGTCTAAGAACCACAAGCAATCAATATCTAACCCCAATCAAGGAGAAACGCAAATGCCCAATGCATTATTAAACAGGATATTAAATCCACGATATATTACTCCAACACATGCTATTATTTTGGCAAGGGTATCTTCATCCGAACAGCGGGAAGGAAAGTCTTTGGCTGCCCAAGAAGCAAGTGCCAAGGAATACTGTATGCGAAAGCAGATGATTGTAGAAGAGACCTTTTCGTTTACAGAATCTTCCACCAAAGGCAATCGCAAGTTTTTTCATAAAATGATGGAATACGTTAAAAATAGTCCGCATCCTTTGGCAATTGTAGCTGATACATTGGATCGTTTCCAACGTAGTTTTAAGGAAAGTTTGGAGTTTGAACCTTTATTGCTTTCTGGTAAGTTTGAACTTCACTTTATTGCAAATAACATGATTATTAATCAGTATTCACACAGTTCAGAACGAATGATGTATGACTTTGGTGTCATGGGTGCTAAATCATATGTGGATCAATTAAGGGAAAATGTATTGCGTGGGTTCTCTCAAAAGATCAAAGAGGGAGAATATCCCTTCAAGGCTCCTGTTGGTTATAAAAATGTCGTAATTGATGGGAGGAAGACCATTATACAGGATCCGGAGACTGCTCCCATTGTGCGTAAATTTTTTATGAAGTATGCAACAGGCAATTATCCATTGAAAGTAGCTGCACGTGATTTTCAGAATGCCGGAGTGAAAAGCATCCATAAAACACCATTTTCTGTTTCAAGTGTGCACAGAATATTAGAAAACCCCTTTTACTATGGGCAGATGCATATTCAAGGGCATTTATTTCCACACAAATATGAGCCAATTGTCAGCGAAGAACTTTTTAAACGCTGTGAGCGCGTTCGGAAAGGACTTTCCAGCCATCCTTTTGATTATTGCACAAAACCTTTTGTTTTTCGGGGGTTATTGCGTTGCAAATATTGTGGGGCGGTTATTACCAGTTATGAAAAGCAGAAGAAGATCAAAAGTACAGGAGATATTCATACATATCATTATTTGCGCTGCAGTGGTGTTATTAATAAACGTGGCTGCAAGGCAAAACAGGTCAATGAAATGCTGGCAGAACAAGAGGTTGTTGCATCATTACGTAAATTAAAGATAGATCCTCGCCTCCTTTCACATGTAATAAATAATTTGAATAAAGATGATGCACAAGAAACAGAAGCTTTACATGCTACAGAAAGAAACCTAAAACAGCGTTTAGGGCAGATTAATAGGACACGATCTGTATTGATTTCTCGGGAAAGCAGCGGGGAATTGGATACATTATTTGTGAGTGCAGAACTGGCCAAGTTAAAAACAGAAGAAGCAGAAATCAAAGCCAAGCTAGTTCATCAGGATTCCCAACATGAAATGGTTACATGGACTGTACAACGGCTGTTGAGACTGGCCTCACAAGCGGCAGATCTGTATGCTGGTTCGAATACAATACAAAAGAATGCATTGTTACGCTGTATTTATTCGAACTGTCTGTTAAGTGAGGAAAAGCTTGAAATTATAATGAAAAAACCCTTCCAGTTAATGCTGGAAGGGCTTGAATCATCTAAATGGTCGGGGCGGCGGGATTTGAACCCACGACCTCACGGTCCCGAACCGTGCGCGCTACCAGCTGCGCTACGCCCCGTATAATAAACTAAATGGTCGGGGAAGCGGGAATCGAACCCGCGATCTCTCGCACCCCAAGCGAGCACTCTACCACTGAGCCATTCCCCGAAAAAATTGTCAATTATTTACGGCTATGTATATATTTTAGCATTCTTTGAGAAGTTGGGAAAGAGTTTCTTTTATTTCCGAGAGAAATTTTATATCCACAGAGGGGGAATTTTGCTTGGCACGGCCGAATCCCTCATTATGCGTCAATTGTTTTTTGGCTCCTTCCAACGTCAATTTATGCTTATATATCAAATCTTTAATGCGCAAAATCGTGTACACATCCTGCTTTGTATAACGGCGATGTCCACTCTCCAAACGAATGGGTTTAATTAAACCAAATTCCGCCTCCCAATATCGTATGGAATATTCCGGCACGCCGGTAATACGTTTGACGTCGCCTATGCTGAAATAATCTTTTTGTTGCAGTTCTTCCAGTCCCATGTATATATTATAGCAAACAGATATTCTCTGTTTTTCACTTATTGAAAGCAATTTTGATTTAATATTTTGCTGCTGCCTGCTGATAAGAATAAGTGTTTAACAATCGGCCAATAATCTCAAAAATATTTGGTACATCTGAACAGCCCCGCCTTTGTGAGCGGGGCTGTTTGCATTTGCAAAAACTTATCCGAATATGGCCACTTTCAGCCAATAGGCCGCTGCGGCAATGGCCGCCGCCGCGGGAATAGTGATGAACCATGCCCAGACAATGCGGTTGGCCACTCCCCAGCGTACGCTGGAAAGGCGGCGCAGAGAACCCACGCCCACGATGGCTCCGGTAATGGTGTGCGTAGTACTCACGGGTACGCCCAAAGTGGAAGCGATGAACAGGGAAATGGCCGAACCGGATTCCGCACAAAACCCGTCCACCGGACGCAAGCGCGTAATTTTCTGTCCCATGGTTTTCACAATGCGCCATCCTCCGGACAAAGTACCTAAAGCTATGGCCGAGTGACACATAAGCACCACACTGAGCGGAACGATAAATTCCCCTTGCGCCACTTGATGCAGTTCTTCATGGCTCAAAAGAAAATCCCGTATGGGGGCCGCTTCCTGTCCCGCCAAACCTCCGAGCAGCAACATGCTGATAATACCCATCGTTTTTTGGGCATCGTTTCCGCCGTGACCCAAGCTGTACGCCGCGGCCGAAAACAATTGGCCGACGCGGAAAATGTGGTCCACCTTAAACGGATTGGTGCGGCGGAAAGCATTGAACACGATAATACCTATGGTCAGGCTTAAGAGAAAGCCCAGCATCGGAGATACAAAGATGAACAGCACGGTTTTAATAATACCGCTGGCCACCAGACCGCCCGTACCGCCGGCTTTTACCAGCCCTGCGCCGATAAGCCCGCCGATTAGCGCATGAGAAGAGCTGGACGGCAAGCCCCACCACCATGTCAGGATATTCCACGCACAGGCGCCGCAGAGCGCGCCAAATACCAAGTTGGCGTCCACAATGCTGATGTCCACGATGCCGCTTCCGATGGTTTTCGCCACGCCGGTATGAAAGACCAGAAAAGCGACAAAGTTGAAAAACGCCGCCCATGCCACCGCCGCTTTGGGCGAAAGCACGCGCGTAGACACAACGGTCGCCACGGAGTTGGCCGCGTCATGGAAACCGTTGAGGTAATCAAAAAACAACGCCAACAGAATTAATAAGATAATCCATGTCATAGGCTTAATTGTTCTTTACCAAGATAGATTCCACCACATTGGCCGTATGTTCGCAATAATCGGCCACATTTTCCGCCTCTTCATAAAGTTCCTTTTGTTTGATAATCATGACGGGATCTTTTTCTTTTTCAAACAATTCGGAAATGGCTTCATCGCGGATGACGTCTGCTTCGTTTTCCAAGCGATTGATTTCCACGCATTGTATCAGGGTTTCTTTCATCATTTTTTTGTTGCGCAGCGCAGCCAAAGCTTTTTGCAGGGCTTTGGTGGATTGGGCCAAAACATTGGCCAGTTTTTTGGAAGCTTCCGTCGGCGTATGAATTTTATACAGATTAAAGCGGTTGGTAATCATATAGATACCGTCCACGATATCGTCCATATGGTTGGCCAGCGCCATAATATCTTCACGGTCAAAGGGGGTAATAAAAGTTTCGTTCAGGGTATTGATAATGGTATGCGTCAATTCATCTCCATAATGTTCTCTTTCGTGCATAGCGCGTACATTTTCTTCCGTAAATGCCGCTTCATCTACAAGTTTTTTGTAGAATTCGGCCGCATTCACCAAATTTTCGGCCTGTTTGTCAAACAAATCAAAGAATTTTGCTTCTTTGGGCATGAACATAATTTATTTTTCCTCCATAAGGATGTTTTTTGTTTTCTAAAATAAACCCCGTGCCTGTACGGCACGGGGCGGATATTATTTTTTTTGTTTCAAAGCGTCCGGTAAATTTACGGCAGCATTTACAAGGAATGGTTTTTTCTTCACTTCTTCAATAAATGCTTCGTCACGCAAACTGTTCCGGTAGTCTTTATCCTCAAAAATATAACGGAACTTGGTATACACGTCATACGTGCCCGCCTGTAAAGCGACAATATCCTGTACGCCTACAATTTCTTCATCTGTCGGTATGACGAAAATCTTTACCTTGGACTCATCGGCCGAAATACAGCTTTCGGCGTTTTTGGTTACGGCGTCGCGGTTTTTATCTTCATCAAGCACAATGGCGTAATTTTCCAATCCTTCCACGGCTTTTTCACGCAAAACGGGGCTTCTTTCACCGGCGCCCGCGGTAAATACAATAGCGTCCACGCGGCCCAAAGCGGCCATATATGCGCCTATATATTTTTTAATGCGGTAGCTTTCCATGGCAATGGCCAACTTGCACAGTTCATCGCCTTTTTTGGCGTTTTCCACGATGTCGCGGCGATCGGCGAAACGTCCGCCCGTAATGGCTTTTACGCCGCTTTCTCTGTTCAAAATACGGTACATTTCGTCCGGACTCATATTCAGCTTTTTCATCATGTGAAAACAAATGGACGGATCAATATCTCCGCTGCGCGTTCCCATAATCAGCCCTTCCAGCGGGGTCAACCCCATGCTGGTGTCGTAGCATTGGCCGTTTTTGACGGCGGTGCAGCTGGCTCCGTTGCCGATGTGGCAGATAATGGTGTTGGTGTCTTCTACATTTTTACCCAGCAATACAGCGGCGCGGCGGGAACAATACAAGGCGGAAGATCCGTGCGCGCCAAAACGGCGCATACTGTAGTCGGTGTACCAGCTGCGCGGCAAAGCGTACATATACGAAGAGGCCGGCATAGTCTGGTGAAATGCCGTATCCATCACACAAACATGCATAACGTCGGGAAGGATGGACATGGCGGCTTCAATACCCATAATATGGGCCGGATTGTGCAGCGGAGCTAAATCAGAAATATTTTTCAACTCGTCTATGACGGCTTTGTCCGCCACTACGGATTTGGTAAATTTGCCGCCGTGTACAATGCGGTGGCCGACGGCGGAAATCATTTTGGTGTTTTCAATGACGCCGTGTTCTTTGCTGGTCAACGTATCAATAACCAGATTGATGGCGTCTTTATGATTTTTGCAATCATGCGTCAGCTCAAAAGCTTCTTTGCCCGGACGTTCGTGTGTAATAAACGATCCCGCAATGCCGACGCGTTCCACGCTGCCGGCAGCCAGACTGCGTTTTTTGTCCCAGTCATATACGCTGTATTTGACGGAAGAACTGCCGCAGTTTAAGAAAAGTATGATCATGTATGCCTCTGTTGGTTTTACGCTTAATGCGGATAAAAGTCTAAATTTTCCTATTTTTATTTTAACAAATTATTTTGACAAGCAAAAGTAATATTTGCGCGCAAAGCCGGATTTTGTTAGGATTGAAAATACGAAAGGAGACAAAGATGAAACGTTTTTTATTACTCGGTTTCTTGGTGCTGGCGGCCGCTTGCGTTTACGGAGCCGTACGTCTAAGCGAAATGGGATTTATTGAAGATATTGCCGGCATAGCCGGTAAACGGGCGTATGCAGGGGACAACAGCAATGCGCAATATGCGCGTTTTGCCAATCCGCTGGGGTTGGCCATAGACCGCTGGAATAATATTTACATAGCCGACACGCGCAACCACCGCATACGCCGCATTAATGTACGTACCGGTGATATAGAAACCATAGCCGGCACGGGAAAAGCGGGCTTTGCCAATGACGGAGGCAACGCCGATATGGCGGAACTAAACGGTCCTACGGCGCTGGCCTTTGACAACATGGGAAATCTCTATATCGCCGATACGGGCAATCAGCGCATTCGGCTGCTGGACGTCAAAGGATACTTGCATACCGTCGCCGGAAACGGGCGGCTCGGCTATGAAGGGGACGGCCTGCGCGCCAAAAACACGTCGCTGAACAATCCGGCAGGCGTGGCGTTGGATTCCAAAGGCAATCTGTTTATTTCCGATACGGGCAACAACCGCATCCGCATGCTGGACCGCATTACCGGCAAACTGACGACCGTGGCGGGAGACGGCGACGCACGCGACGACGGAGATGGCGGCTTTGCTCCCCACGCCAGTTTGAACCGTCCGACGGCTATTATATTTGACAAATATGACAATTTGTATATAGCCGATACGCGCAACCATAAAATCCGCTTTGTAGACCGGCGCAGTGGATTGATTTTTACGCTGGCCGGCAGCGGGGCGTCCGGTTATGAAGGAGACGGATCGGGCCGCGCCGCCGACGCGCGCTTTAATGATCCCACCGGTTTGGCACTGGACCGTTTTGGACGCATTTACGTCTCAGACACCGATAATCAGCGTATCCGCCGCATTACCGTAGATTTGTCCAACCGGCGCGCCGGCGTGGAAAACGTAGTAGGGACGGGCAAACGCGGCTACAATGGCGATAATATGAATGCGTGGGATGCGGATTTGGCCTACCCGGGCGCTTTGGTAATTAATCCATACGACATGCTGTATTTTCTGGACACGGGCAATAACCTTTTGCGTCGCGTACAAGGAGTGTCGCGCGTACGCGCTCCGACGAGTTACACCTCCTTCGTCCAGCCAAAAACGGAGGTGGACAGCCGAAGTTTTTATGAAGTGCTGTTCGCTCCCGAAACGGAAAAAACCGCCAAAAAATAATTCCCGTACCGACGGCAGATTTTCCGCTTCTTGAAGCTTAAATTTTTTGCGTATGAAACGTTGGATAAAAGCCATAGTTTTTTTACCTTTTAATGTGCTGATCGTATTGCCGGCGTTTATTTTATATTTCTCCGGTTACCGTTGGAATACGCCTCCTTTGTGGCGCATGCTCTGCGGCGGCATGCTTTTTATGGCGGGCATGGCTTTGGCCGTATGGACCATGTCTTTGTTTGCCGTATGCGGCCGCGGGACCCCCGCGCCGTGGGATCCTCCTCAAAAACTGGTGCTGAAAGGACCTTATTTATATGTACGCAATCCGATGATTACGGCGGTACTGGCCATGCTGTTGGCGGAAGCGCTGCTGCTTTCTTCCGGAGTTTTGTTTGTCTGGTTTGTGGTATTTTTAGCGGTAAATATGGTGTATTTGCCTTTGTCTGAAGAAAAAGGGCTGGCGCGGCGGTTTGGGATGGAATACGAAGAATATAAAAAAGCCGTGCCTCGCTGGCTGCCGCGTCTGACGCCATGGAAGAAGAAATAATTGGCTGTTTTTCGTTGTATTGTTTTGTGCAAGGTCAAATGCGGCGGAAACAGTTCCAAAACAAGGGATTCGGCGTACTGCCGTCTGCGCATGGACGATGATAGGACACAGACGGCAACGAACCAACAACAAAGCATATATTTCAGGATTGCAATTCTTTATCGCTTATCCATTCTTTCGCCGTTTGTTTGTCGTGTGCCAATTGGGCTTTCAGCTCATCTAGGCCGTTGAATTTCACTTCGCCGCGTATTTTGTCATAGAAGAAAACTTCTATACGCCGTCCATAAATGGATTGGTGAAAATCCAAAATATGCACTTCTGTCAGAGGAATGACGGAATCAATGGGATTGACCGTCGGGCGAAAACCGATGTTGCATATGCCGCGGTAAAACTTCTTGCCTACGCGCACTTTGACGGCAAAGACGCCCAGCGGCAAAAGTTTATAAAAATTAATGTCTAAATTTGCCGTCGGAAATCCCAGTTTCCTGCCCAATCTTTTGCCGCTGACTACCCGTCCTTGCAAACTGTAAAGGCGGCCCAACATGGCGTTGGCTTGGGGTATTTTGCCCTCGGCCAATGTTTTGCGTATAAGAGAAGAAGATATTTTAGTTCCGTCTGCGGCGTCATAAAAAGGCAATATTTCAAAAGACAGCCCCTCCTGCGCACACACCTCTTTTAAGAAAGAATCATTGCCTTGTCTGTTTTTGCCAAAAGCAAAATCCGGCCCCGCCAAAATACCGCCGCAACGGTATTTTTCCATAAGTATTTTTTTGAAAAATTGCCCCGCCGAATATTCACGATAACCCTGAAAATCCAGCGACAGCGGACGAAAATCCAAACACTGGGACAACAAGTGCTTCTTTTCAGGAGGAGTACTCAGCACCGTCATCTCCGGACGGGGGGACAAAAGCGTTTTCGGAGGATAGGAAAAATAAAGCACCAGCGGCTGCATTCGGTGCAGCACGGAAAGTTGTTCCAAACGGGAAAACAGGGCGCGATGCCCCAAATGCACTCCGTCAAAGGTTCCCAGCGTAATAAAATTTCTCTGCCTCAGCATACCGCTTCCCTTATAAACGCGAGCAGTTCTTCCCTAGGCGTCGTTTTTAATTTTCCGCCGTCAAACGCTTCCTGCACGTCAAAATTTCCTATGCGCGTGCGGCGCAGAGCGCTTAAATGCCCCGTCGTCCCCAACGCGCGCGCCAGCATAAGCCCCACGGCACGCACATAAGTGCCGCAGGAACAGTGCAAAGTAAACGAAATATTGTTTTTTCCGTCAAAAACAATATCTTCCCACGCCGAAATTTGCACCGTATTAAAACGCGCTTGCATCTCTTGTCCGCGGCGGGCCAATTCATACATTTTCCGGCCGTTTATTTTTTTGGCGCTAAAGGGGGGGATTTGCTGGCGTATTTCTCCGCTCAATGTTTTGACGGCGGCCTGTATGCGGGTTACATCTATATCGGGAACGGGCAGACGCCGTATGACATGGCCTTGGGCGTCCCACGTGTCTGTCTCTGCTCCCAGCACAAGTTGGGCGCGGTAGACTTTTGGCAATTTTAGAAAATTTGACTGCAGGCGCGTGGCTTTGCGTCCGACAAGCAAAATCAAAAGTCCCGTCGCCATAGGATCGAGCGTACCGCTGTGGCCCATGCGTTTGACGCCCAACACGCGGCGCGCCACGGCCACGACATCGTTGGAAGTAAAATTCTGCGGTTTGTCTATCAACAACAAGCCGCTTGGTTCAATGTTTGACATGGGAAAGAGCTTCCTGCACCGCTTCGGCCAATTCCGCCGCCACGGCCTGCACGGTTTTGCCGTTTACCTTAAACCCCGCCGCACGTGCATGACCGCCGCCGCCAAATTTCTGGGCGATAGAGCTGACGTCTATTTTATTGCGGGAGCGAAGATTGACGGATATTTTATCCGGCTCTTCCTTAAGCAAAGCGGAAACCTCCACCCCCGGGATCATGGTGGGCTGGCTGACAATGCCCTGAGTTTGCGAGGGTACGGCGTTGAACGGTTCAAAATCAGCCTGTGTCAGCACGATTTCGCTGTATTTATTTTGAAAAAGCAAACGCATTTTTTCCAGCGCACGGCCGAGCAGCTTAAGCTCCGTATAAGATTTGGTAAAGTAGATAACTTGGTTAATTTTATTTACGTCCGCTCCCAAGGCCACCAAAGCCGACGCCACACGCAGCGCTTCGGCCGTCGTATTGGTATGCAGAAAACGCCCCGTATCGGTAACAAGGCCGGTGTAAAGACAAGTGGCTTCATCCGCCGTAGGAAACAGGCCGTCCGCGGCGGCTTCAAAAAGTTGGAAAATAATTTCCGCGGTGGAAGATGCCGCAGAATCAATATGATTGACGTCTCCGTAGGCGTCGCTGACTAAATGATGGTCTATATTGATCAACGTTTGGGCATTTTGCAGTACATTTTCCAAATCGCCGCCGCGTTTTCGGTCGGAACATTCCAACAAAATTACCGTGTCAAACTGAGGTTTCGGCGGCAGTTCATTAACGTGTATTTTTTCCAGCCCGGGCAGAAACAACAAATCTGTTCCTATGGCAGGAGAAGCATAAGCGTATGCCGTTTTGCCCAACCGCTCCAACAAAGAACACACAGCCAGCGTACAACCCAAAGAATCCCCGTCCGGATTTAAGTGTCCGGCGACGAAAAAATTTTGCCCCTGCTGTATGGCTTGCCAAATCTGTTCAAAAGAATGAGGATCATTTTTCATGGTCGTGTTCTTTTTCAATAATTTTGAAAATACTTTCCACGCGGCTGGCCTTTTCCGGAGTGTCATCGTATTCAAAGCTGAAAGACGGAATCCTTTTCAAGTGCAGCCGGTGACGCAGCAGCGCGCCGAGTTCTTTTCGCAAAAGAGAGAGCTGTTCTTGCGTCTTTTTGCGATCCTCAGGACTACCAAAGACGGAAAAATATACTTTGGCCGAAGCCAAATCTTTGGCCACGTGTACAGACGTGATGGTAACAAACCCGCCCAAGTGTCCCGCCGCCGTCATGCGTGAAATAATGGCATTGATTTCCTGCAAAAATAAATTTTCAAGGCGTTTTATTCTGTCTATCATATTTTTATTATACCATTTTGCGCAGGCTTGTTTGGACGCCGTGTCATGCCAGCACGCGTTTAAGGGGGGCTGAGAGCTTTCTCTTGCATCGTTTTTTTTTTTTGATATTATTTTGCTATGAAAAAAGCTAAAAAACGGGGTTTTACTCTGATAGAATTATTGGTGGTTGTTTTGATTATCGGCATTTTTGCGGCGGTGGCCTTGCCAAAATATAAAGTAGCCGTCGGGCGGGCGCGCGTGGCTCGGGCACTGCCTCTGCTGCGTGCCGTGGTGGAAGCTAAAAAACGCTATTATATAACAACGGGTCAACATACTGCTGACATGAATGTTTTGGATATACATGTGGCATATGATTACGTGTCCACGACAGAAGAAGCCAAAATCAGCTATAGAGGAACTCCCATAGGCATGATGGGGCTGTCTGCATTGGGATATGGGGTGTATTGGGCCGGCCCGGGACTCATTCTTGATTTATATGATGACGCTTCAAGGTGGAAATGCTATCCAGAACAAGAAGAAATCGGCAAAACGGGGGAAAAGATTTGCGCCTCTCTGGGCCGTCCTACGGGAAAGACCACGGCAAAAGGAGAGCCTATTTATTCCGTCAAATTCTAATAAAAAATCCCCGCCTGAAAGCGGGGATTTTAATGGCATAAAAGAATTATTTTTTTGTATCGCCTTTTTTGGCCAGATATACCGTTACGTCCTGCGTGCTGACCAAACAGCCCTTAGGCTGGCTTTCCAGCCATGGAAGAATACTGGCGATAAAACCGTCTATTTTTTCCGCCGTATCTATACATTCCACCACTACGGGAAATTTTTCCACCAGCTCAAAAAAGCGCGTATTTCTCAGTTCGCTGCTGATGCCGTATCCCATAGCTCCTTTGACGGCCGTACCTCCCGCAACGCCGTATGCTTTGGCTTTGCGCAAAATGCTCTCATACAACAACGAGTGTTCCACCACGTCGGTGCTGCTGACAAAAATCTTAAGCAGTTTTATTTTTTTGGGTTCCATAATTATCCCCTGAATATAAACGCCGCCTTTAAGGCGGTGAAACGGCCGCGCCGTTCTTTTTATTATAATCACTTTCCGCCTCAGAAACAAGCGTTTTGTATAAAAACGCCGTAAAAAACCCGCCTTGCCTGCGGCTTGGCGGGTTTTAGGTGCATGGAACGGTTTACATTTTTATGCGACGGGTAACGTTTTCATGTTTAATGCATTCAATCACGTCGCCCTCCTGCACGCCCTTAAAACCTTCCACCAAAATACCGCATTCAAAGCCTTTTTCCACTTCTTTAACGTCGTCTTTGAAGCGTTTGAGTCCGCCAATGCGTCCGGTGCCGACCACTTCCGCGCCGCGCCAGATTTTTACTTCACCGCCGCGCACCATTTTGCCGCTGTCCACCAGCGAACCGGAAATGAGACCAGAACTTAGGCGCATGACTTTTTTGATGGTCGCCTTGCCCAAAGACACTTCCACCACGTCCGGCTCCAGCAAGCCCTCCATGGCGGCTTTAATGTCTTCCAGCAGTTCAAAGATAATGGTATAGAGACGTATTTCTATCCCTTCCCGTTCGGCTTCGCTCTGGGCTTTGTGTTCCACGTCTATGTGAAAACCAATGACTACGGCATTGCTGGCTTTGGCCAACAGAATGTCCGACTCGTTAATATTGCCCGGAGCGGACAGAATAATGTCCAGTTCCACCTCGTCTGACGGAATGCGCAGCAGCGCGTCTTTGATGGCTTCAATAGATCCCTGCACGTCGGCTTTCAGAACAATAGGCAAACGCTTGACGCCGTTGCCGTCGTTTTCGTCTTTACGCAAATTCATCAAGGACACTTGTTTTGTCCGTCTGGCGTTTACGTCTTCTTTTTGCGCCAGTTTGCGTTTTTCCGCGGCGTAACGTGCTTCTTTTTCGCTTTCCATAATATACAGCGTATCGCCCACTTGCGGCGGCTCTCCGCTGATGCCCAATATTTCGGCCGGCACGCTGGGACCTATTTTTTGGTAACGCTGACCGTTTTCGTCAATCAGCGCACGGATACGGCCATAGCTGGTGCCAACGATAAAAGGATCTCCCACTTTCATGGTGCCTTTTTGCACCAGCACCGTCGCGACCACGCCGCGTTTATTGTCGCGTTTGGACTCCAAAATAACTCCCACGCCCAAGCGGTCGGGATTGGCTTTGAGTTCCATCATTTCCGCCTGCAGGGAAATCATTTCAAGGAGTTTATCAATATTAATTTTTTTCTTGGCGGAAATTTCCACAAATATGGTCGTTCCCTGCCATTCTTCCGGCACTAAACCGCGCGCCGCCAAATCCTGTTTGACGCGGTCCACATTGGCGCCGGGCAGGTCAATTTTATTGACGGCTACAATAATGGGCGCGCCGGCGGCCTTGGCGTGTTCCATCGCTTCGATGGTCTGAGGCATAATGCCGTCCGTAGCCGATACGACAAGAACCACAATGTCCGTCGCTTGTGCGCCGCGCGCGCGCATGGCGGTAAACGCTTCGTGCCCCGGGGTGTCCAAAAAAGTCAAATCCCCTTTGGGTGTATGTACGCGGTAAGCGCCGATGTGCTGGGTAATGGCGCCTTCTTCTCCGGCTACGACATTGGAACTGCGTATGGCGTCCAAAAGAGAGGTCTTGCCATGGTCCACATGGCCCATAATCGTAATGACGGGACTGCGGGGCCGCAAGCTGGCAGGATCGTCCTGCGCTTGCATAATATTCAAGGTCTCTTCGTCCAGCTCCGCCGGAGCTTCTTCCACCGCAAAACCGCACTCAGAGCATATAAGCTCCACCATATCTTTTTCCAGTCTTTGATTGATGGTGGCAAAGACGCCCATGGTCATCAGCTTTTTGATGAAATCGTTGATTTTGAAATTCATCTTTTCAGCCAAATCTTTAACCGTTTCCGTACCAATAAGTTTCACGGTTTTGGTATTATTTTGCGCGGAAGTCTGCTGTTGGGGCGGCTGGGGTTTTCCGTGTCGGTTTACCCCTTGCTGCGGAGCAGACGGCTGCCCTTGGGTGCGGGCTTGGGACGGCTCCTGACGAAGCGGCGGTTTGACCGGCTGCGACGGCTGCGCGGTACGCTCAGAAAGACCTTGTTCTTTTGACAGCTCTGTAACGGACGGTTTAGGCGTTTGTACGGAAACGGCCGGCGCCGTCGGCTTTTCTGGCACCTCGGGGGGGACAGAAACCGGCGCGGTTTGGGCGACTAAAACGTTTTGTTCCGAGGAAATATTTTCTTTTTCCGCATGTTTGGGTTCGGCGGCTTTCTTGACGGGCGTTTTTTTGGCCGAGGTTCTTTTGCCCGTCTTGGCCGGCGTTTTTTTGACGGCGACTTTTTTCTCCGTTTTTTCTTTTTTCGCCGCGGTTTTTTTAGCGGGGGCTTTTTTGGCCGTCGTTTTCTTTTTGGCTTCGGAGCTTTCTCCTTCTTTAGTCGTTTTCCTTGTCGTCATGGGCCGCCTCCTCCGCCGCGGCAGGTTCTTGGACCTGCTGTTCTAAATGTTTTTTGGCGCTTTCAATAATTTTGGCGGCGGTTTTTTCACCGATGCCCTGCAAAGCGGCCAAATGTTCCGGTTCTACGGAAGCGATTTTTTCCGCCGACACATATCCCGCTTTTTGCAAAATCTCAGCGGTTTTGGGGCCAATGCCTTCTATTCCTGCCAAAGCATTCTGAGCGGCTGCGGCGGCTTCTTCGGCTTCTTTATTTTTCTGGCTTTCGCTCTTTACTTCCAAATCCCATCCCGTCAAGCGAGAAGCCAGCTTAATATTTTGCCAATCTTTACCGATGGCGATAGGCAGCTGATCGTCCGGCACGATGATCAAAGCTTTCTTTTCGCTCATGCTGACGATTTTAACAAAACTGGCTCTTGCCGGCGCTATGGAATTGGCCAATACGGTGGTAATGTCATCTGAATAATTAATCAAATCAATGCGTTCTCCGGATAATTCATTCATGACGGCGCGAATGCGTATGCCGCGCATTCCCACGCAGGTGCCTATAGGATCAATTTTATGGTCTATGCTGGACACCAGCACTTTGGCGCGGAAACCCGGGTCGCGCTGTACGGCTTTAATTTCCACTATTCCTTCGCTGATCTCGGGAACTTCCACCTTGAACAATTCTTCTAAAAATTTGCCGTTGGCGCGGGAAAGAATCACATAGGGTCCGCGCTGGCCTTTATCCATTTTATACGCGGCGGATTTATAACGTCCCAAAACGGGATCGTCGCCCACGTTGGCCAAGTCGGTTTGGTTAAGAACTTTGGCGATGATGGCTTTCACGCGGGAACCGTTGCTGTAGCGCTCCTTTTTTATTTGTTCGCAATACGGCAAAATAGCTTCCACTTTGCCCAAGTCTACAATTAAATCTCTGTCGGAAAAACGACGCACCGAACCGGTAACGACCTCTCCTTCGCGGGGTTTGAACTCTTTATAAAAATTGTCCCGCTCAATGCCGCGAACTTTTTGAATAAGCACTTGTTTTGCGATTTGTGCCGCGATGCGCGAAAAGTCATCCACATTGCGCGTCAAGGTTACCACATCGCCGGCCTTGGGCGATTTCAGGTATTTTTTGGCTTCTTCCACGTCTATTTCCATTTCGGGATTGGTAACAATCTCTACGACGTTAAGCGTTTGGAACGCTTCAATCGTTCCGGTTTCCACGTCAATTTTTGCGCTGATTTGAGCGGTTTTGCCCAAGTTTTTGCGCAGCGCCGACACTAAGGCGTCTTCTATCGTTTTCAAAATGTCTTCCCGTTTGATGTTTTTTTCTCTTTCCAGCCCCTCAAGAGCCATGATTAAATCTTTGGCATTTCCTTCCATTTGTTTTTCTCCTTAAGTAAAAATATGTTGCGCAGGATGAACCATAGACCCGCGCAGCAATGCTAAAATTCCAGCACGGGGTCCAAATTGGCTTTTTTAACATCGTCATACTTAAAACGATATTGATTTGTGCCGTCCGCCAGCACAAAACCGTCATCATCGGCGGAGATAATCCCTCCGGTAAAAAAGCCGCAGCCGTTCAGCGGGGTCTTTAGTACGATGCGCACGCGCTCACCCACAAATTTCTTAAAGTGGGCGGGTTTTTTTAATACGCGTTTCACCCCCGGGGAAGATATCTCCAGAATATAAGCCCCTTCAATTAGATTTTCCATTTCCAAAACAGCGTCTATTTGATTGGTCAGCGCGGAACAGTCGTCCAGCGTAACACCGCCCTCTTTGTCCACGAAAAATTGCAAGAGCTTTTTCCGGCCTTGGTTCTGTATGACCAAGTCCACCAGTTCCACGCCTTGGCTTTCCAAGGCGCCGGCTACGGTTTGTTCTATGGTTTTCGGATCTTTCATAAATCACCTGCCTATTAAGTAAAAAGCGACTTGTTGCCAAGTCGCTTTTTTAGCGGATAGTTTATCTTAACATTATATAAGCACGCTGTCAAATCCGCCGCGGACAAAACAAAACCGGCAAGAAGTATCCGTACAAATTGCCGGACAGGCTCCGTCTCGTTCCATGAAGCCGCATACACCTTGTAACATAGTTAAAAACCACTATTTTATGCATTAAAAACAGCGTATATAAATAGCTATGACGCTTTTTATACAATAACTCCAAAGAGACTTTCCATGCATATATTATTTGCCGCTTTTAAGCCTGTTCTGCTTATTCTTTTGCTTTATTTATGTCTGCCTTCTGCCGGATACGCCCAAATATACCGCGTCTATCGGCCGCAGCCGGCAACGGAAGAAAAAGAAAAAACGGACGGACCGCTGAATTTTGAAGCGTCCGCTTCGGCAGTATGGACGATGGGGAAATTAAACGATCTGAGCGGACAGACCATTTCCCGCCGCATGATGGGGCCGCGTATACGTTTATTGTCCCTCTTGTCCGAACAAATATCCATAGGAGCGGAAGGACAGTGGCTGCAAGCGGAAGATATGCCCCAAGAATTTTTTGACAAGCTGCAGCAGTATTCGCTTGCGGGTATACTCCGTTATAACCTTACTCCGCAAACACGTCCGTTCTTATATATCTTGTTAGGCGGAGGATGGAATTTTCGCCGCGTTGATTTATCCTTGCCCGTGGCGGAAAATAAAATACATGACGGCGCCATCATGTGGACGGCGGGCGTCGGCATAGAATGGCCTTTGGCCAGACGCTGGGAAATGGGGGGAGAATACCGCTTCTTTTATGAGCCTAAACCGTGGCGCAATTTTATTATGGAAGCCGATTCTTCTTTCAGACACGAATGGGCTTTGTACGTGTCATTTTTGTTCTAAACCCATCTCCAAACTGCCGAAATTGCCGCAATACACATAAATTCTGAAAACCCCTAAGGCTTATGCTGATGGAGAAACTCATGGAAGAAAAGAAAAATGCATGCCATAAAAGATGTCCGTGTCTCCATTCCTCGTTTATTGAACACATGGGTCTTTTAAACCTGAACATCTAGGTCCAAAGTCCCTTGAAGCCGGCAATACAAACTTCTATACTACAAAAGAAGCCGGATAAGGCAAGGAGAACATATGTATAAAACTTTTGTTGCGGCGGCCTTGTTACTCTTAAATCCATGGGGATACGCGCTGACGCAAGAACAACTGGAAACCGAATTGGAGAGGGCGGCAGCCCAAGCGGCCGTTTCCAACAAAAACGTCATGAATGACAATATCCTGCTGACGGTTTCATTTACGGAAAAAGGCATACGCCCTATTTCGGAAAAAGACGAATATCTTATGTCTGAGATCTTTGAATTACACGCCCCGTCTTGGAGTTGCTTTGCCAAAGAACAACACCCCAATTATGAATACAAAGAGATTTTTACGTACGAGGCAACCCCCCAAGAAAGAATGAACGGCTTGGCCTATGAGAAAAACGGTTTTTTTTACACGACGACCAATGAACTTTTGGAAGGACGTACGCCCGTTTCGGGCCGTTTGTGGTTTACCGGCAAAGAAAAAACCCATGCCATGAAAGCGCTCGCCGGCTGCAAAACCTACGCCTTGTCAGAACAATGGCTGCTTACTTCCGCTACGTGTCCTCTCGTCGCTTATGACAACAGTCCTTTGTATTCCAATGGGAGCGTATTCCGCCAGCGCACGGACCGCAAAATTCTCCAAATAAGGGCCAATGACATGCCTTTGTACAATGTGTTTTATAAAGCCAACGACCATGTTCTTTTGATTTTTGTTCCGTTGGAAGATAATCCGTTCATGAAATATCTAACCGGAAAGGCCAAAAAATTACATATTTTGGCTTTCAGTCGGCCGGAAAATTTGTCTGCTTTGAACGGCAAGGGCCATTTCTTTGTGCATACTTCCCGCTGGGGCTGGCTTCTAAAAGACAAAACCTCCGCCGTGCCGTATAAGAAATCACTGGAAGGGGATGTGTTCTCCGCATACAGCCGCTTTAACGGAACGGCTACGGATCCTTTCTTCTTTGCGGAAAACGGAAGAGAATATTTAATGGCTTACAGCACAGCCGAAGAAAAATATAATTTGGATTTGATACCAAACGGCATCATCTCCAACGCACCGTGGTACGGAGAAAATTCAAATACATATTATCTATTAAACGCCGATGATCTGGAATTTATCCGAAAAACGGTTAAATCGGTTGATCCGCTCGGGTGGCAACGAATGAAAAAACAATTTTTTCTGGATACCCCGAAAAAGCCATATTTCAGTCGTACGTCTGTAGACAAATAAAAAATATTTAACGCATGGGAGCAAAACATCCCTTGCAAAAATGCTTTATACGCTTTACACTATGTATAATATAAGAAATATCCTGTGTTTAGGAGAAAATAATATGAAAAAAATACTTTTGCTGCTTTGCAGCATGTTATGCGGCGCTTATGCTTTTGCCGCCGTCAATGCGTTGGATATTGACAATGCCCTGCAACAAGCGGTGCAGCCTTTGAAAATGCAACACTCCGCCAACGCCCACGAACAAGGGGTCATCCCCATCAACATTCTGGTTGCGGCCCAAGTAGACAGCGAATACGCCGATCCGAAGCCGTTGATGAAAGAATGCCCCGTTGTACGCATCAGCTCCCACTATTTAATGGGATCCATGGCTTGCGTCGGTTTGTCCGAAACCGCCACTATCCAGCATTCGCTGGGGACTGCCGGTTTTGAAACGACCCATCCCGAAGTAACGCGTTGGATTCAAAGCGCCGAAATCAACGGGCAAACCATCGGGCAGGAAAACATCTTTTTGAGCAAGGAAAATAAAATTTTCCTCATTCGCATTGACCCCGCCAATCCGGAACTGAGAAAGGCCGTCCAGAACAAACCGGCGGTAAACATTTTTACTCCCTTGGAACCGCAAAGCCTGCAAAAAACTTTTTCCGAAGTGTTGCTTAACAGAGAAAAACTTTGCAGCTCCAGCCGCACCTGTTCTGAGATGGAAATTGTTTCCGTTTGCGCGGAGAACGCCTGCCTCAGAGTGGCATGGAACGCCAAAATCAGAGGAGACAGCGGAGACCCGTTGTTTGGCATGATCGGAGAAAATTCCACGGAAGAATTCTTGCTGGGATTTAATATTACCGACGTCATTACCTCCCATTCTTCTGCCACCCGCCAAGCCGGACGCACGTATTCGTTCTTTGACCGCGCCCAACTGCAAAAATTCCTGCAGTCGGTCATGGAAACGGAAACGCCGCAAGATTGGCAGCAGGTACAGAAAAAAATGGTCAGTGAAATCTATTTCCTTAACTAATTATCTCACCATGACCTACGCCCCGCCGCTTACGGCGGGGCTTTTTATGTGCAGACGCTTGTTATCCGGCACAGCCCGTATCCATATAAGTCATAAATTTGATAAAATAATTTTATCTCATAAACAGGAGAACAATTTATGCAAAACGGCAATCCGCTTTTTAACGAAAACGCTTTTCGCCAAGCCATGAGCCGCGCCGAAGGGGTGATGACGCTGCAAGGAACGATTAATAAAACGTTCTTCTTGTTGCTGTTATGCACCGTCGGCGCTTTGTACAGTTGGCACCACATTCAGGCCATAGCCGGCCATATATGGTTAATCGTTACGATCACGGCAGTGATAGGTGTTATGGCCTGCTTTGCCAAAAAATCCGCCGCTTTTCTGGCCCCTTTGTACGCCGTGGGAGAAGGGGCGGTGCTGGGCATCATTTCGGCGGCCTATCACGCACAATATCAGGGTATCGTGGGCCAAGCGATCGGCATTACGTTTTTGGTGTTTTTCATCATGCTTTTCTTGTACAAAACCCGCATCATTAAAGTTACCAACGGCCTGATTGTGGGCATTACGGCAGCCACCGGAGCGATTGCCTTGTTCTATGTCATTTCCATGCTCCTGTCCATTTTTGGAGTGAATGTGGCCTATTTTGGCAGCACCAGTCCTTTAAGCATCGGCATAAATTTAGTCATCTGTGCAGTGGCGGCTTTCAATTTCCTGCTGGATTTCAAATTCATTGACGATTTAACGGCCAGAATAGATGTCCCGAAATATATGGAATGGTATGCGTCATTCTCGCTAATCGTTACGCTGATATGGCTGTATCTTGAAATCCTGCGCTTGCTGGGGCGCATGCGCGATAACTAATCAAGCGCCGTAAAATTTTGTAAAATAAAGAAGACGAGTAGTTTGAATTATTAGGAGGATGTTACAGTATGACCATTAAAGTAGGTATTAACGGTTTTGGCCGCATCGGACGCTTCGTGTTCCGCGCCGCCATGAACCATCCTGAAATTGAAATCGTTGGCATTAACGACCTGACCCCCGTGGACTATTTGGCTTATATGCTCAAATACGACACGATGCACGGCAAATTTGAAGGAACCATTGAAGCTGACATGGCCAACAACAAGTTAATCGTCAACGGCAAAGCCATTCGCGTTACCGCCGAAAAAGATCCCGCCAATTTGGCGTGGGACAAAGTGGGCGCCGAATACGTCGTTGAATCCACCGGCTTGTTTTTAACCAAAGAAAAAGCCCAAGCCCACATTAAAGCCGGAGCCAAATACGTCGTCATGTCTGCTCCTTCTAAAGACGACACTCCGATGTTCGTGGTCGGCGTAAACGAAAAAACCTACGTCAAAGGCACGCAATTTGTGTCTAACGCCTCCTGCACCACCAACTGCTTGGCTCCCATCGCCAAAGTGTTGAATGACAAATTCGGTATTGTGGACGGCTTGATGACCACCGTACACTCCACCACCGCCACGCAGAAAACCGTAGACGGAGTTTCCATGAAAGACTGGCGCGGCGGCCGTGCGGCCTCCGGCAACATTATTCCGTCTTCCACCGGTGCTGCCAAAGCCGTGGGCAAAGTCATTCCGTCTTTGAACGGCAAACTGACCGGTATGTCCATGCGCGTACCGACGTTGGACGTGTCCGTTGTGGACTTGACCGTCAATTTGGCCAAACCGACCAAATATGAAGACATTTGCAAAGCCATGAAAGAAGCCGCCGACGGCGAACTCAAAGGCATTTTGGGTTATACCGAAGACGCCGTGGTTTCTTCCGACTTCTTGGGCGATCCCCGCACCTCCATCTTTGACGCCAAGGCCGGCATCGCGCTGACTGATACGTTTGTAAAAGTGGTGGCGTGGTACGACAACGAAATCGGCTACTCCAACAAAGTGCTGGACCTCATTAAGCACATGGCTTCGGTAAACAAATAAATTGTTCTTACAAGCAAAGGCGGCTTGCAAAAGCCGCCTTTATTTTCAGTTTTCAGAAAGGGTGAGTAAAATGAATTTTGACAGCATTAAAAGAGTGCAGGACGTGGATATTAAAAATAAGAAAGTATTGGTACGCGTGGACTACAATGTACCTTTGAAAGACGGCAAAGTGGACAACAACAAACGCATCGTCGCCACCGAAAAAACAGTGAAATATCTGTTGGACAACAACTGCCGCGTAGTTTTGATGGCTCACTTGGGCCGTCCCAAAGGCAAAGTCATGCCGGAGTTTAGCTTGGCCCCCGTCGCGCAGGAAGTACAGCGTTTGTTCGGTGTACCGGTGCATTTTGCCAAAGACTGCGTCGGTCCGCAAGCCGATAAAGTCGTGGAAAGCGCCAAAAACGGAGAAATTGTGCTTTTGGAAAACTTGCGCTTTCACCCTGAAGAAGAAAAAAACGACGCCGAATTTGCCAAACAACTGGCCAAACACGGTGAAATTTTCGTACAGGAAGCCTTCGGCACCGTACACCGTGCCCACGCCTCCACCAACGCAGTTGCGCAATATTTGCCCGGCTGCATCGGTTACTTGGTGCAAAAAGAAGTGGAATTTTTAGGCAAAGCCCTCAACAATCCGGCCCGTCCGTTTGCGGCCGTTATCGGCGGAGCGAAAGTGTCTGATAAAATCATGCTCCTGAATAACTTGCTGGATAAAGTCAATGTACTGATTATTGGCGGCGGCATGGCTTATACTTTTCTGAAAGCCAAAGGAATGGAAGTGGGCAAATCCCTGTTGGACGAAAGCAAAATTGAAGAAGCCAAGCAAGTCATGGACAAAGCGCAGGCCAAAGGCGTCAAAATGCTGATGCCGGTGGATTTCCGCTTGGCCAAAGAATTCTCTGAAACGGCGGAAGCGACGGATTCCGACACTATTCCCGCCGATATGGAAGCCTTGGACATTGGTCCTAAAACCGAAAAGTTGTTTGCCGATGAAATCCTCACCTGCAAAACTATTTTTTGGAACGGTCCCATGGGCGTGTTTGAATTTCCCAACTTTGCCAAAGGCAGCTATGCCATTGCCAACGCCATGATAGAAGCGACCAAAAACGGCGCTATTTCCATCATCGGCGGAGGAGACAGCGTGAACGTCTTGAAAAAAGGCAAAATTGATCAAAAAGCGTTTTCGCATGTTTCCACGGGCGGCGGCGCGAGCATGGAGTTTGTGGAAGGAAAAGAATTGCCGGGCTTGACGGCATTGGAAAACAAATAAATTCCTTTTCCCGACTACTAACAGTACCGGCTCTTTGCCAATGCAAAGAGCCGGTTTTTTGCAGAAAAAAGGAAAAACTATTTCACGAAGCAATAGAAAAATCCATAATTTCCCGTGTCAAAATTTGCGCGTGCGCACACTGCAGAGCAAATCTTTTTTGCCGCTTCCGTTTTAGCCACGCAGTGATAAGTCCCGTTCCAATTGTAATACAGATAATAAGACAAATCTTCATCACTGCTGTTGCGTGTAGCTACCGCTTCAAAAGGGACTTTGGTCCCCGTTGTCAAATTACGTATGTCATAGGTAAAGTGCGGCAGTTTCATAAATCCGTCCTTAGTCAGTTCTCCGCTTAATTGAATATCCAAAAGCGTCAAATCTCTCGTAGGTTCTCCATTGGCCATGATATATATATTTTCCGCATTTACCAAAGCGCGCAAATTGGTCATGGCTTCCGAAGCACGGGCGCGCTCAACCGTTTTCTGATATTGCGGCAACGCAACGGCGGCCAAAATACCGATAATTAAGACCACAACCAAAAGTTCTATCAGCGTAAATCCAACCCGTTTCATAAAATCTGGATAAGATTTTGAGTAGGTATCTCCCAAAATGAAATGATAAAATAGGCCGTCCAAAACGCTTTTAGAGCAGTTTTTGTTTCTTGGATACATTTTTTGATAAATTTTGTTCATGAACAAAATTTATCAAAAAAAAAAAACAAATCAAGGCCTTTTAAAATTACTTACCAACAAACACACATCCGACAATAAAAATTGTATAATGTTTATGTTACTTTTATAGGAGACGATAAATTTATGTTAACTTTTCTGCTTATTATTCACTATCTTGTTTGTATTTTGCTGATTGTTTTAGTTCTGTTGCAAAGCGGCAAAGGATCCGCCGCCGGCATTTTTGGCGCCTCAGGTGCGGACAATATTTTTGCCAGTCCCACCGCTTTTAATGCTGTAAATAAATTAACGTCCGCTTTGGCCGTTACGCTGTTTTTAACTTCCATTTTGCTGACGGTATCTTATAACAAACGCACCTCTTCTTCCGTACTGGACTCCGTTAAAATTCCGGCGGCCGCCGCTCCGGTTACGCCGGCGCCGGCACAAGAAGCTCCGGCAGACGGCGCCAATTAAATCAATTCTTACAAAAACCCCGCCGGAACAGCGGGGTTTTTTATGAAAAATCCGGACTCTCGTCCGGATTTCCAATCTATGCGCGGGACTAGGCCTCGCCCTCCGGTAAAATCCCTGACGGGATTTTCCTGCGGGCCGGACTCGCGGTTTTTGCCTTGCGCTCCGCGCAAACAAAAACATCGCTCCGTCTTTCTCGTCCCCACGGATGCCAAGCAGTTGGCATCCTCCCCGCTTTACACATGAAAAATCCGGACTCTCGTCCGGATTTCCAATCTATGCGCGGGGGGGGACTCGAACCCCCAAGCCGTGAGGCATGCGCCCCTCAAACGCACGCGTATACCAATTCCGCCACCCGCGCGAAAAAAAGTCCAACAACGAGGGAACTTCTCTTTTCTTTTATTTATTTTAGCAAAATAAAGGTGCGGCGGCAAATAACGAAAACAAAATCTTTTCATTTTTACGTCGGTAACTTCCCTTTTGATTTGGTATAATTTAATTGTTATTCTTTCTTAGAGGTAAACATGAATCCTTTATTGGCCGTGTGGTTATGCTGGGCGATTATAGGTTTTTCGCCCATAGCGGGGCGTTATGCCGTAGGTGTCATCAGTCCGGTACTGCTGGTTTTTTTGGCGACTATAGCAGCGGCAGCGTTTTTTGCCCCATGGCTGACAAAGAATAAAAAATGGAAAGACGTCTTCGCCAAAGAAACACGCATGAAATTTTTATTTATCGGCACTTTCGGCACGGCGCTTCCTTTTTCGGTTTTACTATGGGCTTTGCACTATACCACACCGGCCAATGCCGCCATCCTGCAACAATCAGAATTGCTTTACTCGCTGCTGTTTGCGGCCGTATTTTTACGCGAAATTCCCACCAAACAACAATTGGCGGGCAGCGCATTAATTTTGTCAGGCGTCATTTTAATTTTACTAAAAGAACAATACAGCATACGCTGGACGGGAGATCTTTTGGTGGTCGGCTGCACATGGATGCTACAGGCCGCTTCCTGCGTGGCAAAGAAATTGCCGAAACGCATGGACCACCGCACCATTGCCGCCGCGCGTAATATTTACGCGCTTCCCGCGCTTGGCATTCTTCTGGCGGTTCTGGCATTACAAGGAGAAATAACCCTCAAACCAAATCTCCAATCCGCCGGCGTTTTGCTTTATACCGGCATTTTTAAGTATGGATGGGCCATGATTTTATGGTATCAAGCCATACGTGCGCTGGATCTGGGCAAAGTAACAGCCATTTATTTGTCATATCCCGTTTTGTCATTTATTCTTTCGCTTCTGTTAGGTTTTGAAAAACCGCTGCCGTATCAGTTTGTCGGTTTGGGATTAACCTTGGCGGGAGCGTATTGGATGAGTATAATCGTCAAAAAACAACAGGAGGCCAAATGAAAAAATTCTCTCCCGTAGCTGCCATTTGGATAGCATGGTTTGTTACGGCCGCCAA
>CALUXG010000002.1 GCA_944324685.1 uncultured Elusimicrobiales bacterium | reverse complement strand
CGTCATAATTTCTACAAGACAACTCCGTATAAAAAGGTTCCGCGCGCAATTCCCCGCGGTGCGTAAGTGAATAAATGTAATAGACCCCATTAGCCGCCGGTATTTGCGCGCTTTCCAGCCGCACGGGCTGGCCGCATTTTAAGGAAGGGGCCAAAAGCACTCGAAACTTAACGCCGAACAAATCCGTATAATACTGTTCCAGCTTGTTAAGCAATATGCGCTCTTGGCTTTCTATGCTTCCGCCTTTTTGGGATACCTTTTTGAATATGTTCAACACTTCGCGGCGGGTGCGCTCGTCCATTTTGGCCACAAGATCATTGAGTTCCTTACTATACCAAGAGCGTACTCCCGCATTGGGTATAAGCGGACTGCCTAAAATGATTTGTTCTTTTTTCTTTTTAGCCATAAATACACTTGAAAAATCAGTTTTTAACGGATATACTATTTGTAAGAGAAGAAAGTACGCTTCGGGCGTTTGAGCGCGGGATTTAGGATTTTTCCTAATTGGCATGTTGCGCTTTCTTCTCTTTTATTATGTACATCGTTTTTGGGCCTTGTTTTTGAAACATATATGGGCTATAATATTTATAGAAGGCCCCTAGCAAGACGCCTAAGCGACACTGCTAAGTTTCGGGGTCTTCTTTTTTGGTCTTCAAAGCATATAAACCTAAATCCCGTCCTTTGTTAATTTCCAACAGTTCAGGAGCCAATACCTTGCGACCGTCTTCAAATTCACGGACTGTAAATTTGGTATTAAAAGCATAATTTTTCCCTTCAATCATCAAAGGAAAAGGAATATTGTATCGGATAATGTTTTTAACATTTTTACGCCGGTGTACATCCGGCTCCGGCGTTTCGGGTACGGCGGCAGAAAATAATTCCGGCAAATGCCGAATAGCCCATACGGCCCTTATTTTTTCTTCTCTGGTTTTGTTATTATTTAGAATTTCTTTTTTCACTTCTCCGGCTAATCTCTCTGGAACGTCTACTACCGTTTCTCCGTTTTGAAGATAGGGTCTTCCATTAGAAGATTTGGGTAATTGGGCTATGACGGTTCGGATAGCCTTAATCCATTCGGATTTATACAGCTCCTCTGCTTCTTGCGTACTTAAATTTTGCGCATCTTTTTTAGAAACAGTCTTTTTCCCTCCGCTCCCCGTGCCAAACTGTCCGTTATCCCCTTAACACCTTCTAATGTGTCCTATAAATCTTACGTCCGCTTTCTATCGTTTCTTTAAGAAGCAGGTGGGCGGCATACCCTTTATCTTGGGCGCAAAGGTGCGCCTGATGCAGGTATTGCCGTAATGCGGTTAAAACATCGCTGATTTGTTTTAACATGAAAAAACCCCCACTCCACAATAGAATAGAGGTGCTCTATGCAGATATAAAAAAACTGACTATCTGCCGGAGCGGCCGCTCCGCATCTAATCAGCTTATATCATAATATAAACGTTTTTTGGGAAAAAGTCAAGGCTAAAATGCAAAAACAAAAAGCCCCGGATTTTGCGTTTTTAGAACACAAAAAACAGGGCTTTTTTAAGAGTTAGTTTTCCTAATTTTTGTGTCCAAAAAAAGGTCGTTTTTGGGCACATTTTTTTAATTTGTATAAATAAAAACTTACCCCCATACAGAATCGAACTGTAATCCCCTGCTTAGAAGGCAGATGCTCTATCCGTTGAGCTATGGGGGCGATATGTTCTTAAAATGAAAGGAACAAAAGCTTCCATACGAAATTTTCCAAAAAATCTCCATTGTATGACAGCGCTTTTTGGGCCTCTCTTATTTATTTTACATAAATACAAACAAACTTTCAAAGAGGTTTCCTTCCGGCGGCGGTTGTCTGCAGGAGAAATCCCTTGGCCGTATATTTAACAAGAGAGTTATGGCTCCGGTTTTGTTGGGGCCAAGGGGCTATGAGACATTGTTCAAAAAAATGAATATGTCCGCGGCAGGTGCGTAATTTTGTCAGGAACATTTATGCTTTGTTCCATAGTTTTTTCAGCGGGGCCAAAATTAAATTTTTCTCATAGTCGTTCATGGCCAGCGTCCACATGGTCAAGGTGTATAATAGGCTGAAGCTGGCAATTTGAAAGAGCAGTTCAAAGACAGACGGGTGCGCAGGCAGCCGCAGCAGCAGCCATGCGGCCGCGCCGACGGGCAGCAGCGTAGCCAGAAAGATTTTGAAAATATGGCCGAAGAAGCAGAGAACTCTGACCCCCAATTTGGCGTAATATACGTTCAAAATCAATCCTTGCTCCATCAGCAGACAGCCTGCCGTTACGCAGGCGCAGGCCATGGCGCCAAAGTGTTTGGCAAGCGGAATGGAAATACATACGTTCAAAAGACCGAAGACGGTAAATACAAGAGCCCGAAAAGAGTGTTTGTTTTTGGCCTGCAAAATTAAAATACCCGTATTCTGCACGACGGGGATAATCAGTCCCGCCATCAAAATAACCGTATAGGTATAAGCGGGCAGAAAGGAATCCCCCACCCACAAATGTAAAAATTGTCTGCCGAAAAGTACAAAACCCCAGAAGATGAGCATGACGATATAAAATTGCAGGCGGCCCACTTTGAGAAATATGGCGTTGGTTTCATCCATATTATTCTGTGCGGCCAAGGCGGACAAACGCGGCAAAAAGACGGCGCTGATATTGGCGGAAAAGCTCATAAACGCCATACACAGCTGTACGGTAACGGAATAAACGGCGACGGCAACGGTTCCTACGACGGCGCCCAAAATCAACTGGCCGCTTTTCCAATAAATTTGGTCCACCATGGCGTTTACAAAAATGAAGAAAGAGAAGAATAAAATTTCTCTGACGAATTTGCCGTCCCATTTATGCAGGCGGAAGCGGGCTTTCAATTTGAAAACAGAATAATAAAAATTGGCGGCGAACACGCCTATATTGCAAAGGGTTTGCACAACAGCCAACGCCACAATGCTGGCGCGGAAATGTAGGATAATATACACCAGCAGCGGCTGCAGAATAATGTTAAGCAGACCGATGCTGCGCAGGAAGATGAATTTTTCATGAGACTGAATAATGGCGGAAAAAACATGGCCGGGGATCACAACGGCCAAATTAAACAATAAAATCCAATATACTTGCCGGGCCGTAATTAAATCTTCGGCGGACAAAGTCTTGCCGTAAAAGGGCAGCAAAATCTGCAGCAGAAGAAATCCCACGACCATAATCGCGGCCGCAATGCCCGTATACAAACGCAGCATGACGGCCAACAGATTCTCTTGGCCGCGCACATCATGAAGAGAGCGCAGGCGGGAATAATAGCGCACGGTCGTGTTGGCAAGCCCAAAATCCATGACCGCAATGTAAGCAATCATGGAACCGACCAGCTGATACAAACCGTATTGCTCTTTAGTCAAAAAAGCCAACAGCAGAGGAATATAAATAAACCCTATGAGGGCATTTGTTCCCATGTTTATATACGATAAAATGACTCCTGCTTTGCGTTGGTTCATTTCATTTAGCCTCAATAAAACCGCATATTGCTTTGTCCGTCATATGCATTATTTTACGGCAGCCGGATTTATTTGCGCCGTTTGTTCCTGCCCATCCATATATAAAAAATCTTGGCCGCCCGTAAATTCACCAGACAGCATAATACGAACATTTTTTTTGGCAATTTGACATTAGCGGTTATAAATTCTTTTATGTGTTTTTGAAAATATCCGCACAAAGTCCGTGCGCTTTTTTTGTCTGCAGGTTCCTGCAACAAACAATCACGCAGAAAAGAGGCCAGCATGTTTAGCTGGGCATTTCTTAATGAAAGATAAAGCTCTTGGCATTGATGCGCTTGCGCATAAGCCAAAATATCGTCGGAAACGGTAATATATCCGAGATGTTTGGGATTCCATTTGAAGCTTTTGGTTACACTGGCCTCATGCCGGCGGTAATAATACAGCGGTTTTGGTCCGTAGGCAATGGCGCCGGCGTTGACAAACGCCTGAAAGGAGACGTATAAATCTTCGGCATAGCTCATATTCTCGTCAAAAGAAATATGGTCAAACATTTCTCTGTGAAAGAGCTGGTGCCATACGGAAAGCATGCGCAGCAGCCGAAAAAGCGCTTCTTCGGCGGAAAATTTGTGTTCCCGTGTGGGGGAATCGGGACATACTTTGCTTTGTTTTTCATGGACTTCATAGTAATTGCACACGGATATTTTGGTGTCATATTTGCAAATAAGTCCGTATAAGTATTCATACAATTCCGTGGCGGCGTAATCGTCTCCGTCCGCAAAACCTATATATTCCCCGCGCGCGGCCTTTAATCCCGCATTTCTGGCGGCGGACACCCCCGCATTGGCTTGATGAATAACCGTAATGCGCGCATCCTTGGCGGCGTATTTGTCGCAGATTTCGCCGCTGCCGTCTTTTGATCCGTCATCTACCAAAATAATTTGCAAATGCCTATAAGTTTGCGCCGACAGACTTTCTATGCATTGCGGCAAATACGCCGCGCAATTATACACGGGGACGATGACGGAGATAAGCGGTTTATTTGTATTTGTTTGCGGCATAACGCAGCAAAGCCCCCCATCCTTCAAATTTTACTTTAGAAAAGGCAAAAGCCGCTTTGGCGGCAAAGCGCCTAGGCAGAAATTTGGCCAATTTATGCTGCAAAGCATAAGCATACGCTTCCCGCGGGCTGTGCCAACTGGCCGTATAATGGTGAATGGCGACGGTGTTTGGCGTAAGGGTGATTTCTCCCGTTACATAATCCTTTGGGCAGAAATATTCTTTGGGATAAATAAAAATTCCTTCGATTTGCTGTATGCCGGCTTTTTCCTCTAAACCGTGTTTTTTTAAGATTTCAGTCGTGTACGTTACCACGGTGGTAACGTTCAAACTGCCGTCGGGATTGACAAAACGGCGGGTATGATAGGCGCCTAAAATTTCCTGATACAGCGTCATGCCGGCGGGAGCGGCCAGTCCCAGCCCGGGGTTGACTGCTGTTTTTTCATCAAAATCCCGTTCCATGGCCATAAAACCGCCGCGCGCCAGCAGAGCGTCCAACGGTTTGACAATCTCCACATCCGTATCAAAATACAGTCCGCCGCATTGGTACAAAATGTCAAAGCGCGCATAATCGCTGACGAAGGCCCATTTTTTGGCCTCATAGGCTTCCAGCACGTAGGGGCAGGCGCGGAAATTAAAATTGCTTTCGTCCCAGCGTTTTATTTCATAATCCGGCAGGAATTTTTGCCAGCTGGCTATGCATTTTTCGGCCAGTGGAGGAAGCGGTTTCCCCCCGAACCAACAGTAATGAATGCGTTTTGGTATCGTCATAATTATTGCCAAAAGAATTTATAGTAATAAATTATATCCGCCTGACTGACGGTGTCGCTGAGATAATACACGCCCAAACGGTAACAAAAAATCAGTCCGATGACGCCGATAAGCATAAGCCATTTTGTTTTCGGCGGCTGTTCGCTTATATACAGGGCAAAATTCAGAGGCACAAAGGGAAAGAAATACCACGCCTCGCGGCTGAGCGCGCCGCCGGCGTCAAAAATATACATTCCCCAAGAGCATAAAAGATAAAGCACCGTCATCCACAGCAGCATGCTTTTAACGGGCGGATTTTTACTCAGCGTACGGTAATGATGATAAAAGGGAAAAAGCCCGAAACACGACACCAAAGCCAGCTGCACCAGTTTTCCGCCGCTGATCTGTTCCACTTCCATCAGGTATCTGGTATAATCGGAAAATAAAGCGTGGGTAATCGGTTCGGCAAACGCCAATATGACGCAAAAAATAAGAAAGACGGGAATAAGAATGCGCCGCCGGAACCGAAACTGCATTAAAAAATACAGCGGGAAAATAAATATGGAGGAGCGGTGAAACAAAAAAGCGAGTGCGGCCCAAATATAATACCGTATCCATTGTTTTTGCAGCGCACAGGGAACGGCCGTCAAAAACAGGGCGATGGCCGCCCCTTGCCGCATGCCGTTGTTGGCGACGGAATTAACGCCCCCCAGCGCGCAAAACAGGAATACGGGCAGCCAGTACAGAGCCGTATATTTGCGGTAAAAATGAATCAGTCCGCCCCAAAGAAGCGCGGCCAAAGAAATAAATAAGAAAGTATAGCGCTCGCAAACGGCGTGCAGAGCGTAAATCAGCCATCGAAAGCCTGTTTCAAAAGGTTCCAAATCCGTAAGCGTTTCATAACGAAACGCATAATTGAAGCTGTCCGTCCCCACCGAGTAATGGCGCAGACCGAACAACAGCACCAAGCAGGCAAACATCAGCCATGCGCCCGTATTGCGCCGAAACGGCGTTTTGTTATCCCAGCAAAAAGGCGCCAAACACAACAGTACAAGCAAGGTTAAATCGGTCATATCTTTTTCAACTCATTTTTCCAAATGCCCAAAAATAATTGTCCGGTGGCCTGTGCGGCGGATACTGTTTTTTTGTACAAAGGGTATTTTGCGGCCAAAAAGTACAGTCCGTATATGCAGGCAAACCAAAAGCCGTACACGTAACGCGTGGATTTGCCGCGGTTGTAAAAAAAGGCTTTGTCATAGCCGTAAAACCAGTTTGAATGGGTATCCAATACGGTGGCTATTTTCAGCGGCATAAAGAAAATTTGCAGGCCTTTTTTGTAACAATCCAAGACGAACTTGTTTTCTTCTCCCGGGCCGTTGCCTGTACCCGACCCCAGCAATACGTCAAAAGCAATATGTTTGTTTAGGATACTTTCTCTGCGGAAGGTGAGGCGTACCGAATTGATTTTTAATAATTCCCATTTTTTCAGTTTGCGCGGCTTGCCGCCGAATTTGACGGGGCGGTTGCCCACGGTAAAAATCAATACGTCCGCCTGCGGACACTGCGCATACCCCTGATTAATAATGCGCGGTAAATCGGCTTCAAACCATTCATCGTCGTCCGCCACGACGCAGATGTCCGCCGAAGCATGGGCCAGAGCCAAATTGCGGCTGACGGACAGTCCGCGCGTCGGGCTGTCTATCCAAAGTAAATGTTGCGGAGTTTTTCGGCGCCGCTGCGCTTGGACGGAGCATTGGTTAATCACCACCGAAGGCGTATGCTGCAAATTGGATTTTTTGACAATGTTTTCATCCGTTTGATTCATACAGCTGAGCAATACTTGTACGGAAAGGTTTTGTTGCTGCGACATAGTTTATTCCCCCACGCTCTGCGCGGCAATGCGTTTGCGGCGGATCACGTCCATTTTGGCCAGCAGACGCGGACACAAACATCCCGCCGCGAGCATGGCTTTGCGATACAAAGACACTTGGCGCTTAAAAAGCAGTTTGAAAAAATGCTTCCGCACATAGGCCATGCACTTTTTATACTCCGTCTGATACGTCCTTGTCTTGCCCGCCGTTTGTATGCGCACGGCCGTGGAGAGATAAAACAAGCTGCGGTGCAGCGTCAGCATAACGTCTATGTCGTTCGTGCGGACTTTCAGATTTTGTTCAATCAAATCAAGCGATTGCGTATTGCTTTGCAGGGTGTGAATATTAAAACGCGTCGTGGCGGAGGCGGCATTGTTGCGCCGGTAATAATACACCTTGCGGTTTCCGACGGCTATTTTGCCGGCGAGCTGGGCGACCGTTATAATAAAATTCAGCCCCTCCCCATAAAACAGTTCCGTATTAAAACGGCATTGATGCCGCGTCAGCAGACTGCGCTTATAAACTTTATTCCAGCAGCCCACCACCACATTGGGAGATAATAACAGCGCCACCGCCTGAGCCGGAGAAACGGTTTGCATGGACGGACGAGGCGTTTGTTTGTCCGTCTTTTTGCGGAACCATTGCGTAGACAGCGCAAAATCCGCTCCCGTTTTGTGTATCAGTTCCAGCATATAATTCATGTAATCCGGCGCCAGATAATCATCCCCGTCCACAAAGACCACGTAATCCCCCTGCGCGTGAGCAAGGCCCGTATTGCGCGCGGCGGATACGCCGGCATTTTTTTGGTGAATGACTTTCAGCTGCGGATATTGACGGGCCAGCCTGTCCAAAACGGCGGGCGTACCGTCCGCGGAGCCGTCGTCCACAGCCCAGACTTCTATGTTTGTATAGTGCTGGTTAAGAATGGAAAGCAGGCATTTTTCAACATAGGCGCCCACATTGTAACAAGGGACAATGACCGATATCTTTTCCGCATTATTGGACATTTTTTTCTCCGATACGCCGAAATGCGTTTTGCAAAAAATTCCGTGCCGCGCTCCGCTGACTTATGACCCATTCTTTTGCCGCCGTCTGCGTCTGTGCGTCTGAGGGAATGTCTTGCGTTTTTATATCGGGCGAGGTAATGTAGCGGCTTTGTAAATGTATTTTGCCGAGCAAAGACAGCAGCCGCTCGCTCTGCCCCTTGCCGGACGCATAATTGCGCTGAAACGTCCAAAACGGCGTTTGCAAATTAATGGAAAAAACAGTTCCGTGAAAAGAATCCGTCAATACGCATTTGGCCCCTTTTATCAGACGTACAAAATCCTGCGGTCCCGCCGGATAATACGTTATGCGGGGCAGGCGTTCATAGGCGGCGTGGCGGTAAGGAAACGCGATAATTTGACAGCCGTGCTTGGCGCTTATGCGCTGCAAACTTTGCAAAGCCGCTTGGCTGGGGGTATCCAAAAAGTAGGCCGCTATATAATTGTCAAACGGGGCGGGACCGGCAAATTCTTCCCAATCCAAAAGCAAAGAGGGATCCGGCAATACGGGCGCGTCTTTGTCCGTCAGGTTTTTGACGATGTCCGCCCCACTGTCTTCCCGCACGGAAACGAAAGGTATTTCACGGATATAGGAGGCAAGAATTTTGCGGTTATACTCCGGCACCGTTTTCCCGCCGAAACTGGGCGCATACGCCACCCGTTTGTGTTCGGGGGCAAAACGCAAAAAATACAGCGGGTCTATATTGGCCGCCGCGGCGCTCCAAATTTGGTCGCTGCCGCATACAAGGGCCAACGTGTCATCATCTTGCGCAAATTTTTTCAGCTGGGCCGCCGGCAAGCCTTTTACTTGCAGTTTCGTATGGGCAAAAGTCAAAAATTTCTCTCTGATTTCGGAAGGGATAGGTTTGGAAAAACTGTTTTTGTAAGACAAAAAAGTGTGTCTCAGCAGCTGCGGATGCCACAGACAACGCCAAGCTATTTTCGCTATTTTGGCAAGGCGTATGTCTCTCCCCTTGCCGGCTCCTTCCGCCAGCCAGAGGAGTTCGGTGCGCCAGCCCAGCGAAGAAATAAAACGCTTCAGGGCGTACGCCTGCAGGCTGGTGCCGTAATTATATCCTCTGTATAAAGTTACAAGCCCCACTTTCATGTTTACCTCAGCGCTTTTTTGTAAAACATGCTGCGCAGCCAATTCGGCATTAGCACCTGTACGGCAAAACGTACGGACAATGTGTAATAATATTCCGTCAGACTTAACAGTTTCAGCCGGCGCATTTCGTCAAATAAAACCTTATTCATGTGAAAATATTTCCAGCCGCCCCTGCGGCCGTACAGCGCCGGATTTATCCGCATATCCACCAAAATGTCCGGCAAATTTTGCGTTTTGTATCCTTTGGCTATGACTCTGGCCCACATATAATAATCTTCCACCAGTCCAAAAGCTTTGAAATTGCCGCTGTCCAATATGGCGGATTTCTTAAACATGACTGTCGGATTATTAAACGGCATGCGGGTTTTGAGGTATTTTCGGATTTCGGCGTGGGTAAGCGGTACGCACCGCTGGGCCAGCGGAGCAAGCGTGTCGGCGTCCCTTTCTTGCACCTGCCCGCCGCAAACGGCTAAATCCGCATCTGCGGCAAAAGCAGCCAGCAGTTTTTCAAAGCGGTCCGGACGGGATATATCGTCGGCGTCCATAAGCGCAATCAGTTCATGGCGGCATTGCGGCACAGCCAGCCCCAGCGCCGCCCCGCGTCCGATATTGACGGGGTGGGACAAAATGCGCACGGTTTTATTTTGTGCGGCTTCATCCAATGCGGCTTGTATACCCGCGCCAACGGGGCCGTCCACCATAATAACCACTTCATCGGGCGGCAGGCTGTTGGCCAGCACGCTGCCCAAAGCTTGTTTGAGCCAAGAGGGGCGGTCTTTGGCGTATACGTTCAGAAGGACGGAAAAATCTCGTTTCATATGCGGTATGGCGTTAAGGCTCAAAACAGTAACGTAAAATTTCTTGAGACGGGGCGGCCTAAAATGGAAAAATGCGGAGGTTTCTCCTTAAGGGTAAAATTTCTGCTTTTATTCCATTATAGCAATTTATTCCATTATAGCAATTTCGCATTATCTAAAATCTAGCAAACGCTTTCTTTAAGATGATGGTCAAAATGTGGAAAAACGGATAAAATAATATACGCAGAGAATTTATTTTCAAGGGTGGCAGCATGTCCGTGCGCAAGATTATACATATAGACATGGATGCTTTTTTCGCTTCCGTGGAACAAAGGGACAATCCGGCTTTGAAAGGCCGCCCCGTAGCCGTGGGATATGCCGGTCCGCGCGGCGTGGTGGCCACAGCCAGTTATGAAGCGCGTAAATACGGCGTTCACTCCGCCATGGCCGCATCACGGGCCAAACGTCTCTGTCCCCAGTTAATCTTTGTATCGGCGCGCATGGACGTTTATAAAGCCGTTTCCCGCCGCATTCACGCCATTTTTCATGAATATACCGATAAAGTGGAACCTTTGTCCATTGACGAAGCTTTTTTGGACGTATCGCATTTGCCTTGCGCCACGCAGGCGGCCAAAGAGATTAAGGCGCGCATTTTTCAGGAAACGGGGCTGACGGCTTCGGCGGGGGTCTCGGTCAATAAATTGTTGGCCAAGATAGCTTCGGATTTGCGCAAGCCGGACGGTTTGTTTGTCGTGCCGCCCAAACATGTACAGGCTTTTGTTGCCCGTCTGCCGGTGGAAAAATTCTTTGGCGTCGGCAAAGTTACCGCCGCCAAAATGCACGCCATGGGAATTCGGACGGGAGCGGATTTGCGCCGCGTGGATTTGCCCATGCTTTTGCGCCGTTTTGGTAAAGCGGGACGGCATTATTATGACTATGCGCGCGGAAAGGATGAGCGAGAAGTCCAGCCGTTTCGCCGGCGTAAATCGGTCGGAGCGGAAGAAACTTTTGCACGGGACACGGCGGAAAGACGAGAGCTGGATTTGCACTTGGAAGACGTGTGCCGCCGTGTTTGGACCCGTTCGTACCGAGTGGGTTTTGCAGGAAGAACCGTAACGGTAAAATTGAAATTTTCCGATTTTAGGCAAATGACCCGCGCCAAAAGTTTTTCGGCGGTCCTGTCTTCTCAGCTCCAATTGTGTGCGGCGGCGAGGGAGATATTGGCCGGTGTGTCTTTGCGGGGACGGCAAATACGTCTGCTGGGGGTTACGCTGTCAAATACTTCCAAAGAAACCGCGCGCGGACAATTGTTCTTTAATTTCGGAGCGGAAGCAGATCATCCTGCAAGAGATTAAGCAAGGCTAAAAGGCCGCTCCGTTTCCCATTAAACGCCGGCAAATACTGTAGAAATGGGGGCGGTCCGGCGCAGATTATGCCTGCGCGCGGAAACGCGCTTCTCCTTCCGCCGGAAAATGCTACAATAAAACTAACTGTGTAATTTGTTGGATTTTTATGACAAAAAAACTTTCTTTTTCTTATTCAAAAATGGGGATGTACCAAGAATGTCCTCAGAAATATAAATTTCGTTATGTTCACATGTTGCCGGAACAGCCCAAGTATTATTTTGCCTTCGGTTCGGCCTTGCATGAAGTAATGGAATATATTTACAATCCGCTCAACCCGACATTTCCCACGCTGCCGGAAGCTCTTTCTTTTTTCAAAAAACATTGGGATGCCACTTCTTTTGACCAAAAGGGGTACGCTTCCATGGAAAAAGAAGCGCTGGGTTATGAAGAAGGCACACGCATTATTACCGCTTATTACGGCAAACACGGAGACAATTTTGAGCGTCCGCTTTCCGTGGAGATGAAAAGTACGCTGGATACGGACGGCTTGAGTCTGATGAGCATTTTGGACCGCATAGATTATCTGGGCGGCGGCCGCGTGCGTATTTTGGATTATAAAACAGGCAAAACCGTACACCGCGAACCGGATCAATTGCTGATGTATCAAAAAATGGCGGAGAGCAGCCCTTCCGTGCTGCATCTGGTGCAGCAGGCGGATCCCTCCGTCAAACAGGTGCGGGTGGAGCGGTTGAGTTTTTACCATTTGCCGACATTGCAGGAATTGTCTTTTGAACGCGGTTCCGATAAAGAGATGTATGTGTTTTGGCAAAAAGTGTTGGGTGTGGCCGACGCCATTCGCGCCGGCCGCTTCGCTCCCGCGCCGGAGGAAAACAAATGCCGTTGGTGCGATTACCGCAACATTTGTCCCGTATTTACCGGCAAAGAATATGACGGCCCCAGCGGCTGGGGCGCCAAAATACCGAATGTCCCCTCGCCGTCAGCCCAAACGGCCTGCGCGGCCGAACCAAAGCTTCCCCCCGCCAAGACGGACGAAGAAGCGCTCTCTGAAAAAATAGATCGTTTGGGCGCTCTTTTGCGGGAAGAAAAACAGTTGCGGACGCAAATTGTGCAAACAATGGAAAAACTGAACCGCAAACGACATTTTGGAACCGGATTTAGCGCGGAATTGACGCAAAAGAAAAGAAGGACCTTTGCCGACGCTCCAAAAACAGTGGAGCTTTTGCGAAACTTAAAACTGCTCAACAAAACCCTTGTTCCCACGCAAAGCACCATAGCCGCTTTATTGGACGATGCGTCCGTCCCTGAGGATGCAAAAGAAAAACTTCGGGCATTGTGTAAGGAAGAAAGTGAACCCGATTTGCAAATTACCGAGGCTGCATAATGTGGATTAGAAAACCCAAACGAAGCGATTTTCGCGTTAAACTTTCCCTAGGCATAGTCTTGGCAGCCATGTTGATGTTTACCCTTTTCCGGCTGGCCTTGTTTGTTTTCCATCACGGCACTTTTGAGGCTTTAAGCGCCTCGGAGGTGTTGGGAGCGTTTTGCAACGGCATGCGTTTTGATTTGGCGATGATTGCTCTTTTTATCGGGCCCGTTATTTTGCTTTTTAATTTGCCTGTCAATTCCGTACGTTACGTGAAATATTGCGTGCTGCTTATGGCGTTTGAACTGATGATAATGGCGGGGTTTCTGACGGCGGATTTGATTTATTTTCCCTATGTAAAGCGCCATATAGCCGAAGAAATATTGCAGGTGTCGGCGGATTGGGGCTATATTGTGTCTTATATGTTCACCGATGCTCTTTTGCCGCTGTTGTTGCTGTTTATTTTATTTGCGGCAGTCGCCGCGGCGGTGCATAAGATTTTTAAGTATCGTTATGTGTTTGATCCCTATTTTGCCAAAGGAGAGCTGATTAAATTAATTGTTTGCGTGTTGTTTATCGTATTGGGCATACGCGGACATTTGGGGTTCGGTAAACCTATAGGTATAGCCGACGTATACCAATGGGCGGCGTCCCCCTCGGCCGCCGCATTGACGCTAAACGGCGTATTTACTGCCTATCAAGTGGGCCGTAAAGGCGCCGTAGACATACAGAGCGATTATCCCGTAAAACAAGCCATAGCCAATACGCAAAAACTGCTTATCGCGCCCGATGAGATTATTCCCGATGAAACATATCCGCTCATGCGCAAACCTTCCGCCGTGCGACAACCTAAAGCTATTAACTTTTACATAGTGCTTCTGGAGGGCTGGCATCCGTATTATGTGGATGCGTTGTCAGGCAATCATTTTGGCGTAACGCCGGTATTTGATCAAATTGTCAAAGACGGCGTGAATTTTACCAATGCTTATGCCGTGGGGCTTCGCAGCATATTTGGTTTTGCCGCCGTGCTGGCGGGTGTGCCGCTTGTTCCCGGGCTGCCGATGTTTGGCTATGGATTGGAGCTGACCAGTTTTTTCCGTTTCCCGGGGGCTTTGTCGGATGCGGGCTGGTATACTTTCTTTGCTCAAACTTCCAACAGAGACAGCTACCGCTTGTGTGCACTGGCTTCTTATTTGGGGGCGCAGGGCAGTTATGGAAACGAAGATATGAAAGAGCTTCTTCCGTATTTGGATGCGGCTCCGTTCGGGTATGATTATGACGGCTTGATGTTCGGCGCCGAACAGGTGCAGCAGCACAAAGAGAACCCTTTCTTCGGCATGGTGTTTACCGGAATTACGCACGCCCCGTTTGCACGTACGCTGGAACGGTTTGAGAAATATAAAGGCGGCACTTGGGATGACGGTTTCAAAAATACCTTGTATTTTGCCGATTGGTCCATTGGAGAACTGCTCCAGCGCGCCAAAGAGGAGGGTTGGTTTGACAATACGGTCTTTGTCTTTGTGGCCGATCATACCTCCGGCGGGCCGGATTCAGATTCTTTGTACAATAAATTCCGCATTCCTCTGGTGCTTTACGCGCCAAAAATTTTACAGCCGCGCACGATAGATTATGTGGTGTCCCAGCTGGATATTATGCCGACTTTGTATAATTTGGCGGGGCTGGACGTTTCTTATACGGCTTTGGGACGCGATATGCTGGATGCCCGCGGTGCAGATGAACGCGTAGCTTTGGTGTCAGAAGGGGTTAATATCGGACTGATTACCAAAGACGGCGCCATACGACATACGCGCAAAGAAATTCTGTCTGAAGAAAAACTTACGGATAATTTTGACGCAAAACAGGCGGAAGACACTTTGCTGTCTTTGGACAAAGCGGCCTATACGCTGCTGAAAAATAATACATGGTATAAAGATGAATAAGCAATTTATTATCGCTTTGGATCAGGGGAGTTCTTCTTCACGCGCTTTGGCTATAGATGAAAAAGGTCAAGTCTCCGCACGCGTCAGCCGTGCCGTGCAGACGCAGCGTCCGGATGAATTGACGGCAGAGTTTGACGCATGGGAGCTTTTAACCGGCCAACTGGACGCTTTGCAAAGTGTGTTAAATCAGGTGGGTGCCGGCAATGCAGCCGCTATAGCGGTGGCCAGCCAGCGTTCCACGGTAGTATTTTGGGACAGATTGACCGGCCGGCCCGTGGCGCCGGCTTTGAGCTGGCAGGACGGCCGCGCCGCGGCCGAAGCCGCCGAAGCGGCCATGCCTCAAGACGCCATGCACCGTTTGACGGGTTTGTATAATACGCCGTATTATTCTGCTGCTAAAATTGCATGGACTTTGCGTCATGTTCCGCAGGCGCGGCGCGCCGCACAGGACGGGCGGCTTTGCGTGGGACCGGTTGCCTCTTATATCATTTGGCATTTAACCGAAGGAAAAGTTTTTGCCTGTGATCCTACTTTAGCCCAGCGCATGTTGCTTTTTAATATTTCTTCGCTTAATTGGGAAGAACAGCTCTTGGAAGCTTTCGGCATACAGCGCGATTGGCTGCCTCAGGTAAAACGTACGACGGATGAATACGGTTTTTTTACACGAGACGATTACCGTATTCCCATTCGCGTCTGTATAGGAGACCAACAAGCCGCTTTGTGCGCTTTGCGCGTGCTGCCGGGCGGGTCTTGCATTAATTATGGCACCGGAGCTTTTTTTATGCGTAATACCGGCAATCAATGCCATTTGCTGCCGGGTTTGCTGACGTCCGTAGGAGCTTCGTTGAGCGGGAGCGCCTGTGATTATTTGCTGGAAGGACCTGTCAATGCATGCGGCACGGCGTTTGCATGGCTGAGTGAAATCGGTTTTTCTTTCTCTACCGAGGAATTGGATGCTTTGTGTGAAAACGCACGGTCGCCGGTATGGTTTTTGCCCGCTTTGGGCGGATTAGGCGCACCGTATTGGGATTTTACCGCCACGGCTGTATTGGCGGGGTTTTCCCCCCGCACCAAGAAAGCGGATGTGGCAGCCGGAGCAGTCCATTCCATCGCTTTTCTGCTGGCGGATATTGTGTTTTATGCCGAGCGTTTTGGCGTTAAAAGCGGAGAAATTAAAGTAACGGGCGGTTTGTCCAAATGCCGTACGCTGCTAACGGCGCAGGCTAATATTTTGCAGACGCATCTTTTGCCGTGTACGGAGGCGGAAAGCACGGCCATAGGCGCAGCCATGCTGGCGGCGGCGGATACGGGAATAGACAGCTCTCAATGGGAGACTATGCGTTTGTTGCCTCCGGTGGAACCGCGTATAGACGCGGAAGAAGCCGAAATGCTTTATGACAAATGGCACAGTTTCTTAAATTGGTGTAAGGTCAGAGAACGCTAGTCTCTGATTGTTTATTTATCATATAACGGCGGTTTCTGCTGATGGATGGAAAAACCTAAACACGCTTTTCCAAATCTAAGTGCTTTTTTCTCCATATTCGGAGAAATACGCCTGCATGAAGATACCGGAATCTGAGCGTTATTTTTGCCTGTTCGCAGGCTTTAAGCCATGGGTAAGGGACGGCCGCGCAAAATGATTTGAGTATTGTCTGTCTGCTTTTGTTCTGAACATGTGAAAATGCTTGTGAAGAAATCAGCGGCGTATACGTGAGTGCGCAATGACGGAAGTGTCTATTATTAAATGGAGAATTATTTTAATATAAAAAACCCCCGCAAAAAAGCGGGGGTTTTTAAGATAAAACCGATTTATTCGGCTAATACGGACGGTTGTAGTGAATCCGTTTGCTCAGCAGATTGTGCCGCAGAATCCAAAGCCTGCATGCGTTCATTTACCTGCGCTTCTATTTCCGCTTCTCGTTTGGCTTTTGCTTGCTCCAATTGCTTTTGCAGCGCGGCCAATTCTTCATCCGTTTCCGTCAATTCTTGTTCTACTTGTGCGCGTACTTCTTCGCGCTTTTTGTTCAATTCTTCTTCCTGCAACTGTTTGACCAGCGCTTCTTCTTCCGCCAATTGGGCTTCCAACAGTCTGATTTCATCCAGTTTTTCCTCGGCTACGGCTTCCATTTCCGCCCGAAGTTTTTCCTGTTCTTCTTGCACCAAAGCCTGTGCGGCGGCGCGTGCGCGGAGCTGATCCTGCAATACCGTTTGTTTTTTTACCTGCAGCACGGTCATGACCGGAGACTGCGGCATCAGATCTGCTGCTAAAGCAAAAACGTCCTTGCCCTCTTTGTTCACGGCGGTCAAATCTACATCGTTTTTGACTAAAATCAGCGCGCCTTTTTCATTTAAGTTTTTAATGGCGTGCATTAAGGCGGTGTTGCCGTTGTTGTCCTGCAGATTCAAGTCCGCTCCGTTGTCAATCAGCCATTGCAAAGCTTCCGTTCCTTGCACCGTTCCTTGTGCGGCGGCATACATAAGCGCCGTCTGACCGTCGGCATCGACGGAATCAATGGAGAAATATTCCCGCGTCAAAAAATCCAAAGAGTCAATGTTCTGGGTTTCGGCGGCGGCGAAAAAGATGTTATTGCCGTATACGTCGTGAGCATTGATATCCGCCCCCATGCGCAAAAGCTGGCGGATAAGAGCCGTTTGTCCGTTGGCTGAAGCGTAAAATAAGGCGGTGCGTCCCTCTTTGTCGGGCAGATTAACGTCGGCCCCGTTGCTGACTAAAGTTCTGGCGGCTCTTTCTTCGCCGGCGGCTGCTGCTGCGCTCAAGGCGGAGAACCCATTGGCCGGATTTTGATAATCCGGATCGGCCCCGTATTTTAAGAGAACGCGTATGTTGTCCACGCTGCCGTTTTGCGCCGCATAAATCAGCGGAGTATTGCCCATATTGTCGGGCAGGTTAATGGCGCGCGTATTAAATTTAAGCAAAGTTTCCGTCAGGCGTCTGTCATTGGCGGATACGGCGTGCAGCAGCGCCGTTTTGCCCAAATCGTCTTTGGCTGTGGGATCGGCACCGTTTTGCAGCAGATAATCCACCGCTTCACGCTGACCGGCTGCCGCCGCAGCGATAAGCGGCGTTATACCGTAACTAGAGTGAAGGTTGACGGAAGCGGTGCCTTCTTCCACCAGCAGGCGGATAATGTCCATATAACCTTTTTCGGCTGCAATGGAAAGCGGAGTGATACCCGCATAATTGCGTTCGTCTACATCCACATTGGCGTAAATGAGCGTGCGTACACGGTCGGCATCGCCGGTCTTGATGGCTCGCACCAGAGACGTATCATATACAAATTTTGTTTTTGCCAATTCTTGTCCGCCCAACGTGTCGCTTTCGTATGTTTGCTGTTTTTCGCCGAATACTTTGCCGCGGTAAATGTCCCCCTGAACTTTTTGGCCTTCAATGGCGGGGACCCTTTCCCCCAGACGATTGCCGCGGTAAGTCGGTTTTTTGGAGCCGAAAACTTCTCCTGTATTCGTAACTTCCTGTGTTCCCAAAACGGTGCCGCGGTAAATGTCGCCCGGGATATTGGAACGGGCGGCTTCTTGCTGAATCATTTCTTCGCGGGTTTTTTGATCGGCCTTAGGTTGAGAAGGTTCTAATCCGCCGATATAGACGGGTTTGCCGTCTACATAAATAATGTCGGGTTCCTGCGCGGCGGCGGCCGGAACCAAACAAAGCGAAAGTAACAGCGTCAGGTAAAATTTATTCATGGTATCCTCCAATGTTTATATTATAGCAAGACATGAAAAATTTTGGTATGAAAATTTTATTTTTATTTGCCGCACAGTAATTAAAAATAGTCATGTATAAATAAATAAAAAAACCCTTGCTTTCAAAAGAAAAAAACTTGCATTTTATTGTTCAGGGTTGTATGATTAAATATATAGATTTCTCCCCCCAGAACCTTTCGATTTACCCCCCGAATGGTTCTGAAAAGAGCAGGGTACATCCCCCTGCTCTTTTTTGTATTTGGATTCCTTGCCCCGCTTCTGTGCTGCGCGGCGGCCGGAACACAAAAAAATCCCCTGCTTCAAGCAGGGGATACAGGCACGCAAATTTCCTAAAATTACAGGCTGATCGCGCTGACGGGGCAGGTGCCGGCGCACGCGCCGCATTCAATGCATTTGGCGGCGTCGATGGCGCGTTTGCCGTTTTGTTCGGAAATGGCGCCTACGGGGCAAGCTGATTCGCAAGCGCCGCAGTTGATGCAAACATCGGGGTTCACTTTATAAGCCATAAATTGTTCTCCTGAATGATAAATATTGGGACACTTTTATTATATCAAAATAATTTTTCGCGAGCACGTTCTTTCGTTTTTCCTTCTAAATCATGAAATTCGTTTTTACTCCGCTTGCCTTTGCCGGGCCGAGTGTGATAAAATATAAAAGTAAGGATAAACTAACTTTTATGGAAAAAGAAAACATTTATACTCTTTTTGATTTGAAAGTCGGCTCCAGCGCCGAAATTAAAGAAATACAGGCCGAACCCGCCCAAGCCGCCAAATTGGCTTCCATGGGATTGGCCAAGGGCCAGCACATTACGCGCAAAGCGGGCCGCAATCCGTTGGTCATATCCGTTTGCGGCAGCGAGATGGCCATCGGTCCCAAAATCGCTAAAAAGATTGTCGTAGGTCCCTGCAGACATCGGCAGTACGACGAAACTCCTTTCCGCCCGAAAACCTTTTTAATGGCGGGCAATCCCAATGTGGGCAAAAGCTTGCTTTTTTCCCGTTTGACCGGAATAGGCATATTGTCTTCCAACTTTCCCGGCACCACGGTGGGACTGAACTATGGAACGACGGTATTTAACGGAGAAAACTACAATATTATAGATATTCCCGGGCTGTACCGTTTGGAAGAAAAGTGGCTGATAGAAGGCAAAAAACGCGATTTATTCAAAGAGCTGCATTATGATTTTGTCGTTTGCGTGGCGGACGCGTCCCATTTGGAACGCAATTTATATTTTACTTTGGAACTTATGCAGCTGGGCAAGCCGGTTATTTTATTACTTAACAAGTTTGACGAGGCGGTACGCAAAGGGATTTTTATAGATGTGCGCGGGCTTTCCAAGCGTTTGGGTATTCCCGTTATAGCTACCGTGGCCACTACAGGAGAAGGCTTGAAGCGTTTGGAAGTGGCGGTGGGCAAACTGGCTAAAAATGACGGCAAACAGGGCCCCGTGCCGAATATCCCCGCCGCACCGGAAGAAAAGTGGAGCCTTATCGGGGAAATTATAGGCCAAGTGCAGAAAATCAGACACAAACATGCGTCTTTTACCGAGAAACTGCAAGGCTGGGCCACCCATCCCATCAGCGGGTTGTTTATTGCGCTGGGGGTTTTGCTGGCTTCTTTGTATGTCATTGTTACGCTGGGTGAATGGATTATCGGCTTGTTGGAGCCGTTATATGAAAACTATTACTTCCCCTTTCTGCAAAAGGCGTTTGGCTTTTTGGAAGGCAATCCTCTCTATTTGTTCTTGTTGGGCGACGGCGGAGAATTCTATTTCGGCATTTTGTCCGACGGGCTGAAAATAGCCTTGGTGGACGTGATGCCTTATGTGTTGGTGTTTTATTCTCTGCTGGGCTTTTTGGGCGATTTGGGATATTTGCCCCGCTTGGCCATACTGTTAGACCGCTTACTGCATCGTATTGGCTTGCACGGATATGGGGCCATACCCGTCATGCTGGGCTTTGGCTGCAAAGTGCCTGCCGTTATGGGGGTGCGCGTCTTGGAAACGCGTCGGGAGCGCATTATTGCGCTGGCTTTGATTTTGGTGCTTGCTCCGTGTATTTCCCAGACGGCCATGATTTTATCCATGCTTTCCCCGTATGGAATAAAATATTTGTTGGTAGTGTTTGGCGCCTTATTTGTAAACGGTATTTTGGCGGGTACTATTTTGAACAAATTGCTTAAAGGCGAAACGCCGGAAATGTTTATGGAAATCCCTTCGTGGAGCATTCCCCAGCTTCGGCCGCTGGCACGCAAAATATGGCTGCGCATGAAAGAATATTTCAGCGATGCTTTGCCGCTGATTTTGGCCGGTGTGCTGTTTGTGGATTTGATGCAGTTTTCCGGTTTAACGGACTGGCTGGCCAAGCTTTTCCGTTATCCGGTGGAGTTTTTGCTGAATTTGCCTGTGGAAGCTACTCCCGTGCTGCTTTTAGGCTTTTTGCGCAAGGATGTATCCATTGCTTTGCTTGAGCCTTTTCATCTGCCGCCGGAGCAGCTGGCTGTGGCCTGCGTGTTTATGGCTATGTACTTGCCTTGTGTAGCGACGTTTTTCGTCATGCTGCGTGAGAACGGTCTGAAAGACACCCTGAAAATCGTGGCGCTGACGTTTGGACTGGCATTGCTGTCTTCCTTTCTGCTGCGCTTGGTTTTGATGTAAATAAGTGGGTTATAAAAAATACCTCGGGTCTTCTTCTGGCCCGAGGTATTTTTTTACGGTTTATTTTCCGCCTTTTAGGCGGTTACATTCTTTGCAAAGCATTTGGCAGTTGGAAATTTCCGTTTTTCCTCCGGCATGCCATGGGGTAATATGGTCTGCTTCCATTTCTGCCAGCTCAAAATGTTTTTTGCAATGGGAGCATATGCCTTTTTGTTTTTCGTATACTTTGCGTTTCATGGAAGGCGTAAAGGCACGGATATGCAGGTGCTTTTCTTTGCGGTCCAGTACAAATGCATAAATGCCTTTTTTATTGGTTACGTCATCATCCTGCATTAAGATGGAAATTTCTTGTTCCAGAGCTTTGGCGTCTTGCGGCGTATCTTGAAAAGCATTATACAATTCCCCCCACGCAATGCCCTTCATCTCTTTGCGGTAGACGGGGAATGTTACTTGCACCCAGTCAATCACTTTTTTGAAGTAGAGCCACAGTTCGCTGGCATTAGGGTCGTGCTGATGTTTGGCCATATAAACCTCTATATTTCCTTTAGACAGCCAGTCCAGAGCCGTTTCCAAATACTCTTGCCGTATGGGAGAGCCGGCCATATAATCCCCCGCCAGTCCGTAAGCCGGACAGCCCGTTTTGGAAAAATAGCGTTTTGCGTCTGCCAACCAGCTGCCGTGGTAAACGGCGTTGCGCAATTCTTGCTCTGTTAGTTCTTCGCCGGCAATGTTAATGGTTTTAAACCATTCCAGTTTTTCACTGTTTGAGCCTTCGCAGAAGTATACCATGAGCTTGTAATTTAAGATTTGTTCTTGTTTGTTGTCTGGCAAATTGTGAAAATAGAACATGTCAAACGCAAATGCTCCAGTTACGTATTGGCAAATGGAAATGGTGCGCTGTTGTCCGTCTATGACTTCCAGCCCGCCGTCCGGACGTACGGCCCAATACATCACGTTTAAGGGGAAATCTTTGCTTACGGTGTTTATTACCGCATTGCGCTGTGTGTCTTTATAGATAAATTCCCGTTGGTAAGGCGGGCGTATGTCCAGCTTTCCGCCGTATCCGGTTACGCCGTCTTCGGCAAGATCTTGATAGCCGTTGACCAATTCACGTACGGTAATTTCTTTTAGAGTAATTTTCATTTAGTTACCTCAGTTTTTCTTTCTTATAGTTATTCTTGCGTAAGTGATTCTGCCGTTTATTTTCCCTTCACCATTTTTTATTAAGCCGGGAATTGCGGTGGCGAATAAGTATTCGGGCATACTTGCGTTTTCCGTTAATGTAAGCGCGTTCTCCGTTAGCCGCGGGGTGTCTAAATTCTTCTGATGAGAATGCGGAAATACGGTTGTATGACGCGTCTCTCTCTCTCTCTCTCTCTCTCTCTCTCTCTCTCTCTCTCTCTCTCTCTCTCTTGTATCTTCTTTGATTGAATTGGTTGTGAAAGAATACACTAAATCTTTTCCGTCCGTTCCTTTTCTAAAAGCGACAATCTCAAACTGTTCCGGATTGTATTTATCCAAAAAGGTAATGGGTACGCCCATGACGCCGTCATAATCGTAGGGAATATCCGCCACTTTATCTACGTTAATGGCGTCGTAATTATCGTACTTAGGGTAAGCTTCCGGCGTATATTTTTTATATAAAATCAATTTTTCATGGCGTTTTTTATGGTCAAGATTTGTAAACCATATGCTTGGTACATTGATAAGTTTTTTACCATCAATAATTTTTTCAGTTCGCCCCTCATAATCAGAATAAAACCACATTCCACCAGAAAACCCTCTGTATCCAACCCATATCTGGTTATTCATAATAAGTGGAAAAATTTCTTTATACGTAATTGCATTTTTATTTCCGATGATTAAAAATTTTTTATTATACTCCACCAGTTGTGCTACATATTCCCTGAACAGGGAAAACGGTGGATTGGTTACCACGATATCGGCTTGTTTTAGCAGTTCTATAGAGTCCGGGCTTCTAAAATCCCCGTCCCCTTTTAAGTGTTTTATCCCTATTTCTTCGGGTTTAGGTACACGTCCGCCTGTTTTATTGCCGGTATATTCCAGATAAATGGCGTGTTCGCTGTCGTTTTGGCTAAATAAATCGCGTTCTTGGCTTTTATAGCAGGTGGTAATGAGTTTTTTTAGACCCAAATGCTCAAAAT
>CALUXG010000001.1 GCA_944324685.1 uncultured Elusimicrobiales bacterium | reverse complement strand
CGTTTTGCCAAATTCACCCTGAATTTCATAAGACCCGTCCCAAGCCGTACAGAAACGAATGGGGTCATTATAGCCTTTGCCGGTCGTGGCACGGACGATGCAATTTGTCTCCCCTCCGAAACTTGATTCATCTTTTCCATTACCACAATAAAGCTTAGCATGATCCCACCCTTCTTCTTTATAAAGTCCTAAACAAACATTCGTTGCATTCTCCCAAACATCACCGGGCTTATTTAAGGGACGGCACTCATAACAAGACGTGTCGTTATTGTTACAATCCTTTCGCTGTCGGCATTCATATTCCGGATTGGGACAAGTACAAGTCTTAGAAAAATCGGAGTTCGCTCCCATACAACTATACCCCGCACACATATAATCTGACAAATTCCCAGCGTCTATTGTTTGACCGGAACCAGTCCCCTCCACAATTCCGTTCTCCAAAATGCTTTGGAAAATAGTACGTATGGCCGGATTGGCCTCTGCATTGGAGATGTCCGCCCCATTGCGGTACTTTACAATTTCAAACATGATGTTCTGAATGGGGAAAGAAATGGAATACGTCGTCGCGCCGTTGGGTTTATTGGTGCAGTACACGTCCATGCACAAGGCCAAGCAGTGATTGGGATAGTTATTGGCCTTCGTCGGAGAAGGATACGGCTGGTCATACTCAATCAGCGCAGAAGTGTCCCACGGGTCATTAGTATGATGATCCCCCACATTAACGATAGCACTCTTATTTGCCGCAGCTCCCGCTGCTCCAGTGGACGGAATGTTGTCCCAATTACAATACACGTTATCAATATTGGAGGCACCGTCAATATAATACACGCCGGTTGAGCGGATTTCCGCCGTCTGCGCAAAAGCGGGCGCCGAGAAAGCAACACAGAAAAACGACAAAACAGCCGCCAAGGCCGCCTTGCCGGAGAAAACATTCCAAAATTTTTTACATGTCATATATGTGTATGGTATCCCGTATATAAAATAAAATTTTCCAATAACTAAAAGTCGCCGGCTTTCTATACTTTTTATATAAAAAGCATACGACGGAAAACTTACTCTTAAATTTTGGCAACTTTTGGCTTACTTGTCAACTGTTTTATTGTTTTTACATTATTTTTCTTTCATTCAAAACAGACAAACAACATTTTTAAGGATGAGATCCTGAGTAACAACCCCTCAGGATGACGATTGCGACGGCCTCTCAAAACAACGGCTCTAACAACCTTTCAGGATGACCTTATTTATACCGTCATGCTGAAAAGTCTTTATTCAGCATCCCAGTATATGGGCGTCATGCCGAGACGTCTTTACTCGGCATCTCATCCGCTTTATCAAACGCCGTCATGCCGAGACGTCTTTACTCGGCATCCCATCCGCTTTATCAAACGCCGTCATGCTGAAAAGTTGTTATTCAGCATCTCATCCGCTTTGTTTTAATGTATATCTTTATTCCGCCGTCTCGCCGCAAACGTCTCTATACAGAGCAAATGTGCCGCGGCGACCGTCTTTGACCCAATACAAGGCCCTGTCGGCTTTTTCAAAAAGTTCCGTCGCCGTTTGGCCGTCTTGCGGGAAAACGGAAATGCCTTGGCTGATGCTCAGCGTTACGTGCTCACCGTTTGTATAACGTTCCGGCACGGCTATGGCATTAATACGGTCTTTGAGGCGCTTGGCGATAATTTTAGCCTCTTCTCCATTGGTGCGCGGCAACATAATAATCATCTCATCTCCGCCGTAGCGGCACGGAAAATCCGTCTGACGCAGGCTGGAACGCAACACACGGCTGACCTCTTTTAACGCCCAGTCCCCAATCTGATGGCCATACGTATCGTTAATTTGTTTGAATAAATCAATATCCAACAAAATAACGGACATTATCAAATCAAAGCGTTTGGAGCGGTAAATTTCTTCGGCAAATTTTTCATTAAAAAACCGACGGACGGGCAGCTTGGTCAGCTCGTCATAATTAGACAATTCCTGCACTCGCTCAAACAGCGCGGCATTGTCTATGGCCAGCGCAATCTGCGTGGAAAACTGCTGCAGCGAAATGAAATCCAAATAATCAATGCGGCGGCGGGAAAGCAAGTTGTCAAACGTCAAAAAACCCACTTTGTTGCGCTGCACTTTCAGCGGGATATAGACCACGTTGTGAATGGTACGGTAACTGGCGCCTTTGTCAAACACGTCGCGCAGCAGCGTGCGTTCGTCCTCAGGCAAATCGTCGCCGCTTTGCCGCGTTACTTCGCCGGAAATATCCACGCCCAAAATGCTTTTTATCTTCGTACCGTCATAATTGGTCTGATACAGCCGCACGCGGTCAAAGCGGAAATACTTCTGCACGCCCTGCAAAATAAGCTCCAATCCGTCGGACAAACGCAAAGACGTAGCAAAAATGGTGGCTAAATTGTTCAGCGCGGTGGCGGTGTTTAAGCGTTGGTTTTTGGCTTGGTCAATTTCCGTATTGGTCAAATTATGTGAAATTTCCGCCGCGACGGCTTTTATCATTTTTTTCTCCGCCTCGCGGAAAATACGGTTTTTGCGAAAACGTTCTAAACGCAGCACGCCCACGCTTTCCTTAATAACGGTATGCACGTCCTCTCCCTCCAGTTTCAGAGAAGGGCGCTGCCATTTCAACAGCACATACACGGCGGGATAGTTTAAGTCAGCCGTATCGGCAATGCCGTCCTGCAAAAGTTTTTTCAGAAATTCCGGCTCGTTCAAGACGGATATGTCCTCCTGCATATCCATGCAGTATTCCTTTTTGCACATCATGTTCAAAGACAAAAGAGCGCGTTCCTGCTGCCAGTTGAAAAAATATACGCGGTCCAGCTTAAACAAATCCCGCAAAGCTGGCAATGCGCACTCCAACAATTGTCTTTTGTTTTGAAAAGACTGATTTAACATTTTGCCAAACTTAAACAGCGTATACGCCTCTCTGTCAAACATAATTACCCCTCGTACAGCGAAAGCAAATATTCCACTTCTTTGGCCGCCTTGTCCAGCTCTATATCCAGACTGGCCTGCGTAAAGCGCCCTTCTACAATTTGCGTGGCGCTGATAGCCAGAATTTTATTCAAAATTTCCACCACCGTGCCGGTAATGGTAATATTGGGCAGCGTACGCGCACTGGCCAAAATGCCCGAATACGTGCGTAAACGCTGTGAAGAAGAAAAAATCAGTTGTTCAAAACTTTCCTCAAAAGCGGGAAACACTTCCATCATAGCTGCATAACGCATTTGATTGTCCGTACGCGCACACCATTTGATAAATTGCAGGGCTGTCTCTTTATCCGTGCCGGCTTTATTGATCATTAAATTCATCCCCGACAGATACGCCTGCGGATGTTCCCCCGTACGCGGCACGGGCAGCGTTTTAATGCGCACACCCAGCTTTCCTTCAAAACTGGCCACTCCCTGCTTGCGGGAAATCAGCATACTGGCCTTGCCTGAAAGCATGGTGCCCAAACTGCCGCGTTCACGCAAAATGGGCATATAATTTTTAAGCGCCAGCGTAATATAGTCTTTGACGCCTTCTTTGAACTGGGGCGTACCTATAAGCGTACCGCGCAAATCCGCCGTAAACAGCGCCGCACCACGGCCCCAAATTTCCATAAACGCGCTGCGCGTGGAAAGAGAACCGCGCCAATCGCTGTTCTGCATGGGATAATATCCGTCCACTTGCTTGAAGTTTTCGCGCAAACGCGCACAAACGTCCAAAAGTCCGTCCCACTGCGCCAAATCCCGCTCCGGATTATCCGTTACCTGTTTTAAGTGGTCTACGCGAAAATGCAGTGCACTCATGTCAAACCACCACGGATAAGAATATAAATCTTTCGTGGCGGGTTTGTAACAATGCGGCCGAAGCGGAAACAGACAGGAAGAAAGAGAAAGACCCGGATCCATTTTTGACAGATTCTCCGCCACGCCGGCGCGCGTCAAAAGAGCCGTCCAATAATGCGGAATCTGAATCACATCCGGCACCACCTCCCCTTCAGCCGGATTTTTCAGCGTGAAAATCTTTTTCCACAAAATATTGCGCGTAAACACCTGTACGGTAATATTTGCAGACGGATATTCCTGCTTAAAATGCTGCACCAGCAATTTATAGTCGGATTTGGTCCGTGCGCCGGAATCCGGCATGACCCATAAAATCATTTATTTCCCCCAGTTTTTGACTTTCAAATTCGGGTTAATGTTAATATTCCACTTCTTTTGCAGGGCATCCGCTCCGGCCTGCTGCAGCCGCCTGTATGCAGCCAGCGCAATCATGGCCGCATTGTCGGAAGACATGCCGCGCGGCACGAAACGCACATCCAGCCCTCTTTTTCCGCCTTCGCCGGACATCATTTCCCGCAACAAGCTGTTGGCCGCCACTCCGCCTCCGACGGCTATATGTTTTACTTTATAATATTGTGCGGCTTGCATTGTCTTTTTTACCAAAGTTTCGCAAACGGCTTGCTCAAAACTGGCGCATACGTCGGGAACATTGACGGGACAATGATCGCGCAAATAATAACTGACCGACGTCTTTATGCCGCTGAACGAAAAATCCCACGTGCCGGGCAACAAAGGCCGAGGAAAATCAACCGCGTCCCTACGGCCTTTTAACGCCTGAGCCGACACCTGCGGTCCGCCCGGGTAAGCAAGCCCCAGCAATTTGGCCACCTTGTCAAAGGCTTCTCCGGCGGCGTCATCGCGCGTGCGTCCCAACACCTTGTATTGTCCATAGCCTTTCACATACCAAAGCTCCGTATGCCCGCCCGATACGATTAACGCCACCAGAGGAAAAGACAAAGGATTTTTTACCTCTCCATTTTCAAATTCACAGGCAAACAGATGGCCTTCCAGATGATTCATACCTAGTATAGGTACTTTTTTGAAATTTGCAAGGGTCTGTGCCGCAACACGCCCGACCATCAACCCGCCCGGCAGCCCCGGGCCGCGGGCAAAAGCCACGCAGTCTATCTCGCGTCCGTTCAAAGCCTGTTCAATGACGGAAGCTATCTTGGCCGCGTGGGCGCGGCTGGCCAGCTCCGGCACGACGCCATGGTATTTTTTATGCTCTTCAATTTGAGAATAAATTACATTGCTTACCAACGTCTTTCCCCCGACAAGCAAAGCGGCAGACGTTTCATCGCACGTACTTTCTATTCCCAAAATGGCAAAATCTTTTTTCATTTTATTTGGTTTCTTCCGTTTCCGTTTTCATTTCCGCTTTTGCTTCTGTGTCCGAAGCATCCGTTTGTTGTTTTGGTTCTTGCTGCTGCGCGGCCTGTTTTTCCGCTTTTTGGGCGATGATTTTTTCCGGCCCCTGCCGCAAAATCTCCACTGCTTTGTCCAAGACAGGATCTTTTTCCGTAAATTTCATCTCCGGTTCGGCTTTGCCCGGAGTATATACGATATTATTGTATTGCATGAAAATTTTTATTTCATCTTCGGGTTTCATTTTGACTTCCACATCCGGAAAAATACCTCCGATGTCGGCCTTGCTTTTGTCGCGGTAATCGCGCTGAATCATACGGCCTTTAGGCGTATAATAACGCGCTATGGTCAAACGCAAACCGGCCCCGTCGTTTAACGGCAGCACCTGCTGTACGCTGGCTTTGCCAAAGCTGCGCTGCCCCACCACGACGGCACGGTCATTGTCCTGCAAAGCGCCGGACACGATCTCGCTGGCGCTGGCGGAAGCCTGATTGATAAGCACGGCCATGGGAATATCCGGATAGGGCGCCTCTTTGGCGGTTTTGAATTCTTGGTAAAACTCGGGTTTGCGCCCCTGCGTATAAACGACCATCTGCTGCTGGCCCATAAACAACTTGGCCACGTCTACCGCCCCCGTCAGCAAACCTCCCGGATTAAAACGCAAATCCAACACCAAACTCTTCATGCCTTTTTTCGTCAAGCCTTCCAATGCTTTGCGCATTTCTTCGGTGCTGTGTCCGGAAAAATCCACCAAGTAAATATAACCGATTTCATTATCCAGCATGCGGGAATACACCACTTCCGGCACTATTTTTTGCCGCTTAAACGTGTATTCCGGCAACGTTTCATATTCACCCGTTTTGTCGTTTTTGCGGCTCATGGTAATTTTTACCTTACTTCCCACCGGGCCGCGCATCAGCTCCACGGCGGCGTCCAAGTCCATCTCGGTAACATCTTTTCCGTCCACCGCCAAAATACGGTCAGACGGCATGACGCCCGCTTCAAAAGCCGGCGTATTCGGCATGGGACTCATCACGGTAATAAAACCGTTTACCTTGGACAAACGAATCCCCAAGCCGCCGAAATCCCCCCGCGTGTCATTTTTCAGCGTTTTATAATCTTTGGGTTCCAAATATTGGGAGAAATCATCCAACTCATCCACCATGCCGCGTATGGCGCCGGTAACCAGCGTTTCCGTCTCCGTCGGTTCCACATAATTTTCTTTAATATATTCCAAAACATTGACAAAAGAACGCAATTGCTTCAGACCTCCGTCCACGGCGGCATATGCGTACGGAAACAAAGTCCCTACAAAAAAAACGGCAGCCGCCCACGCGGCAATTTTTGTTGATTTTTTCCCTTTCATATCGTCCTCCGCGCCCATCGGGCGCGCAAAAAAGTTAAAGCTGCTTCAGCCAATCCGTCGGATCCACGGCCGTGGCGCCTTGGCGCGTTTCAAAATATACGGCGTAACGGCCCGTACCGGAACTTTGTTGCGTGTCGCGCCCCGCCGTACCAATCACGCCTTCTTGCGGCAATTTTTCCCCCACCACGGCGTCCATGCGCTCCAAGAAACCGTAAATGGTAAAAAATCCTTTCCCATGGTCTACGATGACTACGTTTCCATATGAACGAAAAGGCCCCGCATAAATAACGTCTCCGGCTTCCACGCTGCGGACGGGTTCTCCGGCTTTAGCGGCAATTTTAATGCCGTCACGGAAAATCCATGTATTCAAATCACGGCGGTATTCTTTGCCGAAATTGCTGATAATTTTGCCCTCCACCGGCCATGGCAGCGAATGGCGCGGAACGTCTATTTTGGCTATAGAAGACTGCTTCTTGGCCGTTGTGCCGGATTTTTTGGCGGCGGCTTCGGCTTTGGCTTGTTGTTTGGCGGCGGCTTCTTTACGCTGGCGTTCAAATTTGGCCAGCAAGTCATCCAAAGCGCGGGCGGATTTATTTAATTCATTTAATTCTTCGCGGATTTGAGCCGTCTTTTTCTTGGTCAAATTCAGATCTTTCTGTTTTTTCAAAAAGTTGGTAGTAATCACTTTCTGTCTTTTTTCAATTTGTGAACTTTGAGCCATCAGTTTTTTATTGCGCGCTTCAAAATCATAAATCTTTTGTTTGGCGGCTTTATTTTCTTCCTGCAACGCTACGGAAAACTCCGCTTTATGCGTCAATACGCGGTCCATAAACAATTCTTCCTGCGGGCTGAAATCCTCCGCACACCATACGCAACGGGGAGTCAAATAATAGTTTTTTATTTCCTCGGCCACCACTCCGCGCCACATCGGCATGCTGCGTTCCAGCGCGGCGCGTTTATCCTCGGTGGAAAGCAAAGTTTGCTCCACGTAATTAATGTCCGACTCCAATTTGTTTTTCTCCCGCTGCGCCGCGGCTTTACGGCTTTCCAATGCGGAAATTTCTTTAGAAATGGCCGCCTCCCGCGCACGGTATTTTTTCAATTCTTCTTGTTTTTGCGCAGCCTGCTTTTTGAGTTGTTCCAACTTTTGTTTTTGCGCGGCTTCATCCTCTCCGGCCGCATAAACGGCCGGAAACAGAAAAAGCCACGCCAATACAAACATTAAAATTTTTGCCATTTACTCAGCGTCCATCCGAAAAGACCGCAAAACACCAACAACCCCAACTGACGTTCCACGGAAGTAAAATGCTGCAAAGCCGGCATCAAAAAACCCGTCGGATACGCCAGCAGCGCAAAAAATCCCAGCGACAACAACCCCGCCGCCAACGCCGAAAAAACTCCGCCCGTCAAATGAGCTTTGCCGCGCGAGGGATGCGCCTCCACCATAAACATAAACGCAAAAAACAATACCAAAGCAAACACCGACGCCAAATTAATCGTACGCAAACACAAGCCGCTGTAAAAAGCCAATTGCGCATGTTGAAGCGAATATTTCAGCGAAAGCTGCGGATATTCCGCCTGTAAATTTTGTGCAAAAGGCCGAATGTTGTTTATGGCGCGGTCGGAAAGTTTCAGCTCAAAATAGGCCGGCATCTGTTCATATCCCAAAGCCACCACCGCACGGGTCAATCTTTCATTTTTGGCTTTCAAGGCTTCCAAAGCATCCTGCGGTGAAAAAAGCTTAACGGCCAATATGTCCTCTTTGCTGCTGAGGCTGTCTCCCAAATCTGCCAAAACGGCGTTATCCGTATTTTGCGTTACGGCCAATACCATTTTGAAATCATCCGCCAAAACGCGATGATATTTAGACAGCTGCATTTGCAAAAAACTTACGCACTGCCACAACACCGCTACGCCAAACACTAAGGCAAATAAACGCCTGTATCCGCGAAAAACAACGGCGGAATTTTTATTTTTTTGAGGTTTATCCTGCAAAAAATCTTCCATACGCCTCCTTTGAACGGTTAAAAACCGAGTGCGCTTTCAAATTTTCCTTTGATATGGGTATTGTGATACACGCCTGCAAACTCCTGCGCGCCCGGGCCATAAGCCACGCTCAAAAGCATGCCGGCGGAATGATTGCCCGTCGCCCACGCCACGCCCAAGGCATCATTCAAACGCCGAATCAAATCTTCATAGGAGGGGACTTCCCCGTTTAAGCGCAAATCCAAATGCCCGCCGAAAGCTTCATCCGCCATCTCTTGCAATTTTTCCGCGGTTTGTTGCTGCTTAGGCAGTTTTTTGAATTCCGGATATACGTAATACAACAAACGTTTGTGATTAAACATCTTTTGGTAGTAAGGATAGTTTACGTAATCCGTATCTCCTCCATACAACATTTCTCCTTGAGAAGATTTATGCTTAAACGTTTCTTCATCCAAATGGCGGTAATGAAAAACGGGAACGCCGGTTTCGTGATCCGCGTTCACATACAAAAGCGTATCGGTGCTTTGTTTGGCAAAATTCCACAAATACGCCAGCGTTTCATCCAGATTAATCATTTCCCACATAGAAGGGCCGGCTTCCTGATCGTGTAAAGCCCAATCCAATTTCCCCGCTTCCACGACAAGCACAAAACCATTTTCATTTTGGCTTAATAATTCCACGGCTTTTTCGGTCATTTCTTTCAGCGTGGGCGTTTGTTTATAACGGTCCGCCTCGCCATAGAAAGGCATGGCTTCCTCGGCAAACAGTCCCAATACGCGGCCTTTTTTTATTTTGGACAGTTCTTTGGAGGTTTTTACCACTTGCCAGCCTTGTTTTTTGGCTTGATTTAAGAGTTTCTTATTCTCTTTTTGTGTAAAATACTTCAATCCCCCGCCCATAATGACCTGCGCGCCGCTGGCCACCAATTGCCGGGCAATATCATATTTAGCGCTGCGGCTTTGGGTATGGGCCAAAAAAGCCGCCGGTGTAGCGTCGGCCACATAAACGTCCGTAATAACACCCACGGCTTTGCCGTGCTCCAATGCTTCTTCCAACAGCGTTTGTACGGTTTGCCCGTCATGATTTACACCCAGATAATCCGGACGGGAAAATTCGCCCGAAGCCATCTGTGTGGCGGCGCCGGCGGAATCGGTTACTATGGTGTCATAGGTGTTATTAAAATACATCCCTGTAACGGAAGCGTTGATAAACCGTTCAAGTGTCGTCTGTTTATCCGGATACTGCGGTAGCTGCGTCAAACGCACACCCTGCATAAAGAGCCCCATCGCGCCGGTTCCCATACCGTCCCCGATAAGCCATACGGCGTTTTTGGCTTTTAGGGTTTGCGCGGATTCTTCCTGAGCCAAAGCGGCCCCGCACACAAACAGACACAGCGTTAAACAAAATAGTAATTTTTTCAGCATATGTTTTATCCGTTATGACAAAGTTTTTTGATACAACGCCATGTAATCGCGGGAAGATTTATCCCACGAATTATCTTTAAGCATGGCGTTTTTGACCAATTTGTTCCATATCTTTTTATCTTCAAACACATTTAAGGCTTTGTCCAATGCATGGTAAATGCCGTTTTCGCTGAATGTGTTGATAAAAAAACCGGTGGAAGCGGCATTGTCCGATCCCTCTTTATAACCGGTAACGGTATCGGCCAAACCGCCCACCTTGCTGACTACGGGCAGCGTACCGTATTTCATGGAAATCATTTGAGAAAGCCCGCAGGGTTCAAACCGCGAGGGCATCAGAAACATATCCGCTCCGGCGTATATTTGATGAGCCAACTCTTCATCTAGTTTCCCTTCATAGGCAATATCTTTCGGATATTTTTTGGCCAAATCGCGGTATTGCTTTTCCAGCATAGGATCTCCACAGCCCAACACCACAAACTGCGCCCGTTCATGCAGCCGTTCCATCACGCCGGCGGCTATATCCAGTCCCTTTTGATAATCCAAACGCGACACCACACCCACAAGCGGCTTTTGCGGATTTTCTTCCAAATCCAATTTTTGCTGCAAAGCCTGTTTGGAGACGGGTTTATTTTTGGCAAAAGAAGAAGCGTCATAGCCTATGGGCAGCAGGGCATCAATTTCAGGATCCCAAATTTCCGTATCAATACCGTTTACAATGCCGTAAAAATTTTTGCTGCGGTATTTTAACAGTCCTTCCAATCCAAAACCCATAGAGGGGTCCGTCTGCACTTCTTTGGCATAATTTGGGCTGACGGTGCTGACATTGTCGGCAAAGACAATGCCGCTTTTTAAGAAGCTGATACCGCCGTAATATTCAAACTTGTCTGGTGTAAAATCCGCCGGATGGAATCCCGCTTTCTCAAACGTGGAATACGGAAAATGTCCTTGATAGGCGATATTGTGAATGGTCAGCAAACTGCGGGTGCGCGTAAAGAACGCATCCAGCTTATAGACGGTTTTCAAATAAGCCGGCAGCAACGCCGTCTGCCAATCATGGCAATGGATAATATCCGGCCGGAAACCCACGAATTTACATCCCTCCAAAACCGCACGGCAAAACAGAATAAAACGCTCATCATTGTCCAAATAGTCTCCCAGTTTGGTGCGGTACAAATCCGGCCGGTCAAAATATTTGCGGTTATCCACAAAAAATACCAGCACATTGCCCCAGTTGATATAAGACAAAGACACCTGCTCTATTTTATCTCCTATGGGAATTAAATACACCCCAGGGACTACTTTCAAAGAAGATACGCGCCGGATATTGCGGTAATGGGGCAAAAACAAAAGGACTTTGTTTCCTTTGCGTCCGGCCAATTGTTGGCTGAGTGCACCTACGACGTCTGCCAGTCCTCCCGTCTTGCAAAACGGAAAAGCTTCGCTGGCGGCTAAAACGATATTCATGCGTGTTCCTCCTGTGTATTTTCCGGCGGCCGTAAACCCTGTTCTTCTTCCGCCGTTTGCGGCTGCGCCGCATCTTGCCGCGCCGAATTGTCCGGCAACGGCTGCGGCGCCTCGGCGGACGGTGTTTGGACGACATCTTCCTGCGGCGGAAACATATCTTTCGGCCGTGTAAAAAACGCATCCGCCGCGTCGCCGGTTTCTTCTTCCAACGCCAAAATGGCCGGCTCCGCAAGCGGCGGCAGTTTTTCATCAAAAGGCAAATCTTCCTGCTTGTCCTGTATTTGTTTGGCGGCAAACACTTGCAGGTCCGGCAATTCCGAAATTTTATTCAAACCAAACAAACGCAAAAATTCATCCGTCGTGCCATACACCATGGGTCTGCCTATGGTGTCGCGCTTGCCCATCACACGCACCAGTCCGCGTTCCAAAAGACGCTCCAGCGGCGCCGCCACATCTACCCCGCGTATCATTTCCATTTCCGCGCGCGTAACGGGCTGTTTATAAGCGACAATGGCCAATGTTTCCAACGCCGCATTGGACAAACGCGTCGTCATTTTTTCATTATATAATTTACGCACCCAACGGCCGTATTCCGGCTTGGTGCACATTTGATAACCGCCGCCTATTTCCAAAATGCGTACGGCACGGCCTGTATTCTCATACTCTTTGGCGAGCTCATGAATAATCTCCAGTACGCGTTTGGAGCTGATATGCTCCACCACTTCGGCAATGCGGGAGGGTTTGAGCGGACGGTCGGTAATAAAAAGCAAATTTTCTATAATTTGTTTCACTTCTCCGCTTTCCAACAATTCTTTTGCCTCACCGGACGGCTGTTCGGCGGCGGGCTGTGGAATCTGTGTGTCTGCGGTCGTTGGGGCCGCGTCTAAAGTTTCTTCCATACAATCTCCATTTATGAAGCCGCTTCCCCGTGCATAAGCTGGCGGAAGTCCGCATCTTTATTATCGGGATTCAAATAAATGCGTATTTGCCCTTCTTGCTGATCTTGACGGGCCAAAAGCTTTTTAATTTTAATTAACTCCAGTACCGCCATAAAACACGTAATAACGCCGCGCTTTTTGGTTTCTCCCGCGAAAATATCATCCAACAATACCCACGAATGTCTTTTCAGCATGTTTACCACTTTTTCCATTTTGCTCTCAATGGGGAACTCCTCCACTTTTAACAGTTCCACCCTCTTTCTTTCGTCCAATCGGTCAAAAGCGCGTTTGACGGCGGAAAGCAAATCAAAAAGCTGCAAATTCAGCACTTTTTCGCCATTGTCAAAAATCGGCGCGGATTTATAAAAATTATCTTTGTTTTCTTCCAGCTTTTCTTCCAAAAATTTGCCGGCCTCTTTGTACTTCTGATATTCCACCAGCTTGGCAATAAGTTCTTTGGCGGGATCCGGCCCTTCGTTTTCACCCGTAGGAACTTGGGAGGGCAGCAAACTTTTGGCTTTAATTTGCATCAGCGTACTGGCCATGACCAAAAATTCGCCCGCAATTTCCAAATTCAAATCTTTCATCACATTCAAGTATTCCAAATACTGTTTTGTGATTTCGGATACGTTTACGTCCGCCACGTCCAAATTGTCTTTTTTGATAAGATGCAGCAACAGGTCCATGGGACCTTCAAAGACATTTATGTGTACGTTAAGAGGCGCGGAGTTCATCATGCAATCACTTTCATGGCTCTTTTGGCCCGTTCCAATGTAACGGCGGCCGAAGCGCGCGCGGCTTCTTTGCCGCTGTGTAAAATGGCCTGCAGCTGTGCTTTATCGCTCTCAAATATTTTTCGTCTTTCAGAAAAAGCTTTCATTTCCGGTTCCATAAGAGCGAACAATTCCTTTTTGCAGGCCACGCACCCCAAAGCGCCGGCCTTGCATTCCTCACAGCGTTTCTGCCAATTTGGATTGTAAATTTTGTGAAAGGCAAACGCCACGCAGCCCTCGGGATTGGCGGGATCAGAAGCTTTTTTCTTATTCGGGTCGGTATACATGGACATCACTTTTTTGCGCACGCTGTCCAAATCTTCCCCCAAATCAATGGTATTATTGTAGGATTTGGACATTTTATGTCCGTCCAGCCCGGGGACGACAGCAACCTCGGTATACAACGGTTTCGGCTCCACAAAAACGTCCTCCGTCTTGTAGATTTCATTGAAACGCCGCACCAAATCACGGGCGATCTCCAAATGAGCCGTTTGATCTTTACCCACGGGAACAAAAGAAGCTCCGTGTATTAAAATATCCACCGCCATTAACACCGGATAACCCAAGAAACCATATACGGAAATGTCCTCGTCGGCTAACCCTTTTACGCGCTCAGCAAGCGGCGTCTTTTCATCGCCTTGCAGCTGACCGGCGTATTTACGCGCCAGCAATTCGTTTATTTGGTCTTTGTATGTCGGGTTTCGGTAGAGCCAGCCCAGCGGTGTAATCATGCCGAGCAGCGTATTGAGCTCGCTGACTTGCGGAACATCCGATTGAATAAAAATGGTGCATTTTTTCGGATCCAGCCCCGCCGCCAGCCAATCCACCAGCATTTGTTCGCTGTTACGGGCCAAATTTTCCGTATGTTCATAGGCGGTGGTCAGCGCGTGCAAATCCGCCACAAAAAAGAAGCACTTGTATTTCTCTTGCAGAGCCACAAAATTCTTCAAGGCTCCATGATAGTTGCCCAAATGCAATTTGCCTGTAGGGCGCATGCCGGAAACAATAATATCTGTACTCATAAATTCCTCTTAAATGCCGAAAATTTTGCTCAACAAGCTCACCAGCAGAAACATCGGCGGATATAAAATATGATGAAAAAGCCCCGTAATAATCAGCCCCAGCACCACATACATGCCCCACCGGCCGAAAAAACGCCCATACGCCAAAGCGGCATCAAGCGGCAACAGCGCTTCTACAATATGCCCCCCATCAAGCGGAGGTATGGGCATTAAATTAAACACAGCCAACAAAACATTAATCTGCAATCCATAAACAAGGAATTTGGTTGTTTGTTCCGTAGCCGGTACGGAAAGCAACTCGCTTACCAACAACAGTTTAATGGCAAAAGCGCATAATACTGCCAAAAGCAAATTGACTGACGGGCCAGCCAGTCCCACCAACCCCATACTTTTACGGGGACGTGGCAAACGCAGGGCATTGACCGGCACGGGTTTGGCCCAGCCGAACATGGGCAATCCCGACACATAACATAAAGCCGGCACGGCCACCGTACCTATCAGATCCACGTGTTTGAGCGGATTGAGCGTCAAACGCCCCATCAAATATGCCGTATCATCCCCCATTCGGTACGCGGCGTACCCGTGCGCAAATTCATGCAGCACAATGGAGAAAAATAATATCGGCAGCACGATAAACAAATCCATAATGGTATTTTACTAAAATATGACGCGTTCGGGTATGACGGAGCTGTAGGAACATAAAAATCCCGCGCCAGCTGGCGCGGGATGCTAAGAAAAGCCTTTTATTCTATAACCAGTACGGAACGTCCGTCCTGTTCTTCCAAATATGGATCCGGCATTTGTTTGCCGTCTACAATATAAAGAAACTTATATGTGCCCGGAGCAATGCCCAGCGTTACTTCCCAGTGGTCCCCTTTCTTTTTCAAAGCGCGGGGCTTGGCCATGGTAAAACCGCTGACTACGGACACGCGGTCCGCTTCCCCGAAATAACGGAACGTTACCTGACGGTATTTGCTTTTGGGATTTACTTTAATGCTGATGCTTTCTTTCTTTTCCACGGCGGCAGGAACAGACGGCTGTTCTTCGGCCGGTTTAGACGCTTCAGCGGCTGGCTCCTTGGCTTCAGCGGCCAAAGGCTGGGCCTGTGTTTGAGGCTGTGCGGCAGGAACGGCCGGTGCCGCGGAGCTGTTTTCCTCCGGCAATGTTATTTCCGCTTCCACGGCGGTCTCAGAGGCAGACGGCTGCTCTTGCGAAGCGACGGGCGCGGGAGACTGAGCCGGAGAGAGCAAACGGGCGGAAAGGTTTTTATACAAGAAAAAACCGAATATGCACAAAAACACCACGTCTATAATAATCAGGAACAGCCACAAGTCTTTATTGGCGCTTTGGGCGGGCATTTTTGCTTCAAATTCCGCGGCGTCGGGAGCATTTTTATTTTCGTCTGCCATAGCGTAACACCTTAAAAAGAGCGGGCGAAGGGAATCGAACCCTCGTCTAGAGCTTGGGAAGCTCCCATTCTACCATTGAACCACGCCCGCATAAAATTTATTTCGTATATTATAGCAATTGTGCGGCATTTTTGCACCGCCGTTTCAATAAAGACTACTTTTTTCCGGCTCCGTATTGCTTTATTATAAAATCCAACGCCCCAGCCTTATCTGTTACTTTTCCTTCCACCTGCGCCACACTGACTGCTTCCAAAATTTCCCCCACCAAAGCAGATGGGGATATGCCCAACGCCTGCATAACGTCTTTGCCGTCAATCAGTCGGACGGGTTTTATTTTCTTAGGAGAATCAAAGTATTTCTTAAACAACAAAGACACCACCTGCATATGCCGCAGGGTTTTGCCCACATTTTCCTTTTTTTTAGCTTCTTCTATACTGAGCAGCCTATCGGCGCTTTTGGGCAAAATACGCTTCAGCTGTGCGTCCGATATATAACTGGTATAGTCTGCCCAGCACAAAAGCAACATAGGCAAGGCCGCATCCGCCAAATCACGGAAAAACTTATAAGCTCCGCGGTCCGTAATCACGTCGTTGCTGGCCAAATTGCTGGGACGCAAATGTTCGCCTATCATGGCGCAAATCAAACGAATATCCGCCTTGCTGTAATGCAAGTTTTGCAAAATTTCTTTTGCCATGCGCGCGCCTTTTTGTTCGTGATAAAAAAAGCGCAGACGCCCGCCCATCATTTTAGCGGTGGCGGGTTTTGCTATGTCATGCAACAGCACCGCCATCTTAAACAAAGCTTTATCCTCCGTCAAAGGGATCAGCTTTTTATAATATTTCGGAAATGCTTTTTGTAAATTTTCCAACAGCCACTCTTCCCGTTTCAAGCAATCCAACGTATGCTTCAAAACGCCGCCCTTTCCATAATAACATTCGGCACAGGTGCGTTGTTGCTCCAACAGCGGGAATAAGGCGCACAGCAATCCCGTTTCATCCATTTTACATACATTTTCATAAGCGCGCGGCGTATGAAAGATCCGCTTCAATTCTTCCTGCACGCGTTCTCCGGCGCTGCCCACAATCAGCGGCGCATGTTTTTGTATTTGTTTGAGAACACTCGGGGCGATGGTAAATTTCAGCTCCGCCGCATGACGGAAAACGCGCAGCATGCGCAATGGATCGTCCTTAAAAGCGTGCGGCGCATTTAAGCGAATTTGGCGTGCGGCCAAATCTTTCGCGCCATTTTTCAAATCCACAAGGAATTTTTTTTGCAGGTTTTTCAGCCGAATTTGCGCTTTCTGCCCTTTACAGGGGAATACTTGCAGCGTCAGCGGAGCGGCCACGGGATACGCCAAAGCGTTAAATGTAAAATCACGACGGCGCAAATCTTCTTTCAGCGTACGGCCCTGAAAAGCAGTTAAATCAATTTGAATATTTTCTTTGCGCGTTACCAACCGCCAAACGCCAAATTGCGCGTCCATTTCAAAAACGGCGGCTTTTAAGGCTTTGGCTAAAGCCAGCGCCGCCGGTTTAACGCGCTCTTGGGGCAAGGCTAAATCTAAATCTCCGGATTTTTTCTTCAGCAAAGCGTCGCGCACCGCGCCGCCCACATAATATGCATCCGGCAGGGTCTGACGCAAAATATCCGCCAATGCGGTCATTGCGCGTCCGCCTCCGCATGCATGTTTTCGGCGCGTAATTTCAATTTTTCCACGGCGTCTTTGCGCAGTTCGCGTTTTAAGACCTTATTCAAACTGTTTCGGGGCAGACTGTCCACAAACTCAAAATCGCGCGGACGTTTATAATTGTCCAAATTCTGTTTCAAAAATTTGCGGAACTGGTCATCCGTCAACTCCGCCCCCTCTTTTTTAACGGCATAGCATTTGACAAATTCGCCGCCTTTTCCGTCCGGCACGCCGATAATGGCACTCTCTTCTATGCCCGGACAAGAATTAATAATGGCCTCCACTTGGGCGGAAAATACTTTTAATCCTTTAATAATAATCATGTCTTTTTTGCGGTCTTTGATAAAAATAAAACCGTCTTCGTCCACCGACACGATATCGCCCGTCTTGAACCAGCCGTCCTTGGTAAAAGCGTCGCGCGTTGCCTGCGGATTGCCAAAATAGCCGCGGAAGACATTGGGACCTTTGACGCACAATTCCCCTTCGTGATTGCGCGGCACTTCGTTGCCGTCCTCGTCCAACACAATGGTACTGACTGCGGGAATGGCAGGACCTACGGATTTAATTTTTTGCAACTCTTCCGTATTGACGCTGACGACGGGACTGGTCTCCGTCAAGCCGTACCCTTCCAATATTTTCACGCCGATTTTCTTTTCAAACCGGTCTTTAATTTCCTGCGTCAGCGGGGCCGCGCCGGAAACGGCGAAGCGTACATTCTTAAACGGCCAGAACTGTAAATACAAGCGCTTAAAGCCTTTGGCTTCTTTGGAAAGAACGGCCAAAATTTGCGGCACGGCCAAAATCAACGTTACTTTTTCACTGCCCATGGCCGACAGCCACGTCTTGGCCGGCATGATATTGGCTACAATGACCACTTTTAAGTTCAAGTACAAAGGAATGACCACACAGGTCGTCCACGCAAAAGAATGAAACATCGGAAGCAGGCATAAAAAACAGTCTTCGTCGGTAATCTTAAAAATCTGCGCACAGGAAATGACATTGCTGGCTAGATTTCCATGCGTCAAAATGGCCCCTTTAGGCTGCCCCGTCGTGCCGGACGTATACAAAATAAACGCGTCGTCTTCCGTCCGCGCACACGGTCCGGCCGTCTCTTCATGATATGTGGACTTTTCTATTTGTTCCCAAAATTTCTGCACAAAAGGTTTGTCTTGGGCGCTCTGCGGAATAGTGTCCGTGGAAAAAATATATTTCAAATCCGGCAGTGATGGCTGAGCTTTCAAATAATGACGGATAAACTCCGCCTGCGTTACCACGGCTTTGGCGCCGGAGTTGTTCAAAATAAACAAAAGTTCTTCCTGTTTGGTGACCATGAAATTCATGGCTATGGCCACCGCTCCTATTTTATACAACCCATAATTGGCCACCACCACGTCTATGGCATTGCGGTGGGCTATAGCCACGCGGTCTCCCTTGCGTATACCGTGTTCCCAAAACATATCGGCGGCGCGGTCCACCTGCATCAGCAAATCCAAATAAGTCAATTTTTTGCCGGTGGCGGCCTCCACCAAAGCCACCTTTTGCGGAAAGCGGTATGCACTGTCACTTAAAGACGTATATAAATCTTTTCTGCGAATCATAAAAACCTCGCCTTAAAATAAAACGGCTCTTTATTTCATTGTAACTTAAATTAACCCTGCCGCGGGTCCAAAATATCCCGAAATCCGTCGCCCAACAAATTCCAGCCGAGTACAAACAAAAAAATGGCTCCTCCCGGGATGATTACCGTATGCCAATAGGCCCACGTATCCGCCCCACTGCCCAAAACCCAGTTGCGCGCCATGGCAATAAGCTGTCCCCAATCGGCCGTCCCGGGCTGGGCGCCAAGTCCCAAAAAAGACAAAGAGGCCGCTGTCAGAACGATATAGCCAATATCCAAACTGGCCACCACTACGGACGGATAAATGGAATTTGGCAGAATGTGTTTCAACAACAGGCGCGGGCCGCGCGCACCCAATGCGCGCGAAGCGACCACAAAATCTCTGTTTTTAACAGACAAAACATCTCCTCGCACCAAACGCGCATAGGAAGGCCACGCCACCGCCGTCAACGCAATCATCATGTTTTTTATGTCCGGCCCCAGCATGGCCGCAATGACCATGGCCAGCACCAAAGACGGCACGGCAAAAACCACATCGGTAAAGCGCATGATAACTTCATCCACCAAGCCTCCGAAATACGCCGCAGCAGAACCCAGAAAAAGCCCAATAATAAACGCAAAAAAAGTAACCGTAATGCCTATCTTAAACGCCAAACGCGTTCCCCACACCACGCCGTAATACAGATCATACTGCTGCTCGGTCGTGCCGAAAATATGCTGAGGCGAAGGCGGCTGCGGCGTTACCTCATAGCTGCTTTGCGGAAGCTGATAAGGATTGTGCTCATGATGGGCCGGAGCCAAAAGAGGGGCAAATAAAGCCACCAGCGCAAAAAAAGATACCAGAATGAATCCGGCCAAAGAGGCTTTGTTTCGCAAAATGCGTTTAAATATACGGTTATTCATTGAGTTTAATCCTCGGGTCCACGGCCGTATAGAGTATATCCGAAAATAAATTTCCCAACACAAACAGCACCGCCACCATCAACGAAAACCCCATAATGCCGGCGATATCAAGCTGCTGGGCCGCCGTTACGCCGAAACGTCCTATGCCCGGGTAATCAAAAATCGTTTCCACAATGACGGTTCCGCCCAACAAACGAATAAACTGAATACCCGCCAGGGTAATCACAGGAATAACGGCATTCTTACCGGCGTGTCGGTATACCACCGTACGTTCCGGCAGGCCTTTGGCGCGAGCCGTACGCACATAGTCTTTGCCCAATTCTTCCAGCATAGACGAACGCATCACCCGCACCATCAAGGCAAAAGAGCCTATGCACAAAGTTACCGCCGGCAGTACCAAGTGGCGCAGCACATCCCCAAACACGCGCATATTGCCGTTTAACAAAGAGTCTATAAGTAAAAAACCCGTATACGTATGAAAGGAGGGAGAGTGAATAACCGCGTCGGTGGCTACGGAATAACCGCCCGGGGGAAACCAACCCAGTTTTCCGTAAAAGAACATCAACAAAAGAAGGCCCAGCACAAAAATAGGCAAAGAAAATCCCCCCACGGACAATAAACGGGCGCAAACATCTTGCCACTTGTCTTTTTTAACGGCCGACACCGCACCAAACCACACGCCAAAAAATACCACCAGCAGGATAGTCGCCACAGCCAGCTGCACCGTAGCGGGCAAATATTCTTTTATGGCGCGCGCCACAGGCATATTGGCGCTGTGGCTGTAGCCCAAATCCCCTTGCAGCGCACTGGACAGCCAGCGGCCGTATTGCTTGAACACATTGTCGCGCAAGCCGTATTTTTGTATGACTTCTTCCAACGCCCCCATCTGGCGCGGATCTTTGATATACAAAGACGCGCGCATTTCGGGGCTGAGGCGCTGGGTTAACAAAAACAACAAAAACGTTACGCCCAGCGCCACCAGCGGCAGCAAAAGAAGTCTGCGTAAGATATAACGCCACATAAAGGCTGTTTATTTCCCGTAAGACAACACTACGTCCAACACAATGGCCGCAGCCTGATAAAACTCTTTCAAGTCCAAGTATTCTTTCGTCGTATGGCACTGCCGGCAGCCCACGCCCACATTGGGCATGACCAGCCCATGTTGGCACATTTCGTTGGCGTCGCAGCCGCCGCCGGAAGACACCAATTTCATCTTGACGCCAAACTTTTTGGCCGACGCCACAATCAGTTTGACGGCGGGAGCATTTTTGGGTACGCTCAACGCACCGTAACGCTGCGGCGTTTGTATTTTAATAACCGGCTTAATGGTCTTGCCGTCCACGCGTTTGGTAAAAGCTTTGGCCGCTTTGTCAAAACAATCTTTCATATGTTTGACTTGTTTTTGCAATTTCTGGGGATAGAGGCTGCGCGCTTCGCCTTTTAAGGTAACCACTGGCGTAACGATATTGGTTACCTCACCGCCGCATATGACGCCGAAGTTGCAGACGGTGTCTTTATCTATGCGGCCCAGCTTCATCATGGACAAGGCCTTAGCCGCCACTTCCAGTGCGGAAATGCCCTTTTCGGGACAAATACCCGCATGGGCGGCCACGCCTTCTATCGTTACGTTAAAATCACAAACTTCCGGTCCCTGCACCAACAGCTCGTTCACGCTTTCATTGTCCAAAATCAGTCCATCGCGGCCTTTGACTTTGGAATAGTCCAAGTTTTTGGCGCCGCCCATACCGTTTTCTTCGTTAAGCGTAAACAAAACCTGCACGGACACGCAATCGGGCTTCTTTTCTTTCAACACGCGTAAAACTTCCAAAGCAATGGCCACACCGGCTTTATCATCCGAAGCCAAAATGGTTGTGCCGTCGCTGGTAACGCGTCCGCCCTTGACCTGCGGTTTAATGCCTTTGCCGGGTCTGACGGTGTCCATGTGTGCGGAAAGCAAGAACGGCTTTCCCGCGCGAGAGCCTTTCAGAGAGGCAATAATATTGCCCTGTGCGTTGGAGCCTATTTTTTTGCCGGCTTTGTCCACATACACCGTGCAGCCTAATTTTTTCAACTCTTCCGCCAAATACTTCTGCATGGCAGCTTCGGAAAAAGACTCGCTGTCTATCGTTACGAGTTTCAGAAAAGTATCCAAAAGTCTCTTCTCGTTTATTTGTACGTTCATGTTTCCTCCCGTTTTATATGGCATACGAACTTTTTTTGTTTTTGAACGGCAATACCGCACAGGCGCAAAAATGATTCTGCACCGTTTGTCTGAGTTCACACGTGCTTTTGCACTTGGCCGCCTGATAATAAAGACAGCGGACCGCATACGGACACGACGCTGCGGCACGTTGATACTCATTTTTTAATTCCACCGGTTCGCGTTTTTTTTGCAAAAGCGGATCCGGCACCGGCACGGCTGAGAGCAAAGCCTCCGTATATGGATGCTGGGGATTGTGCAGCAATTCCTCCGCCGGAGCAATCTCCAAAATACGGCCGTTGTACATCACGGCGATACGGTCGCATAAAAACCGCGCTACGGCAAAATCATGAGAAATAAACAACATACTCAGCGCACGGCGGCGGCTAATGTCTTTGAGCAAATTCAATATTTGAGCCTGCACAGAGACGTCCAAAGCCGATACGGGTTCATCAGCCACCAGCAACTTTGGTTCCAAAGCCAATGCCCGCGCAATGGCGATACGCTGCCTCTGCCCGCCGGAAAATTCATGCGGATAGCGATTCAAATGCGCCGCATCCAGCCCAACGGCCTGCAGCAGCTCACGCAAAGCCCGCTCACGTTCCGTCGTATCCGTGTGTAAGCCGTGTATATCCCACGGCTCGCACAAAATTTGACGCACGGTCTGGCGCGGATCCAAGCTGGAATAGGGATCTTGAAACACCACCTGTACCTGACGGCGCAGCTTCTTAAATCCGACTTTCGTCAATTCTTTGATTTCCAGTCCGTTTATTTTTACGGAACCGTTTTGGTACTTTTCCAATCCCAGCAAAACTTTGGCCAAAGTGGTTTTTCCGCAGCCGCTTTCTCCCACCAGCCCTAAAATTTCTCTCTCGCCCAACTGCAAATTTATGTCCTGCAGTACGGTTTTGATTTCCGCTCCGCCCCACAAGCGGCCGGTTCTTTTATTATACGTTTTATACAGATGAATGATTTCAACCGGTTTCATGCATTCTCCTGCAGCCAACAACGCACCTGCCGGCCGTTTCTTTCAAACAAGGGGGGCAGCTGCACGCGGCACCTGTCCTGCACATGCGGGCAGCGCGGCGCAAAAGGGCAGCCCTCTTGAGGCATGCCCGGGGCCGGCGGATATCCTTCAATGGCGGGAAGATGCTCCGCCTTGTGTTTTAATGATACCAAAGAATGCAAAAGCCCTTTTGTATACGGGTGCAAAGGCTGGGCGAACAATTCCTCGGCCGGAGCCTGCTCCACGCAATAACCCGCATACAAAACAAGCACATCGTCGGCTATATCGGCCACAATGGCCAAATTATGGGTGATAAACACCGTAGCCATACCGCTTTGTTTTTGCAAAGTTTTTATTAATTTTAATATCTGCGCCTGAATGGTAACGTCCAGCGCGGTGGTTGGTTCATCGGCTATCAGCAGATCCGGATGCAAACACAAAGCCATGGCAATCATAATGCGCTGACGCTGGCCGCCGGAGAATTGGAAAGGATATTCACGCAGGCGCTTGCGGGGTTTTTCTATGCCCACTTTTCTGAGCAAACGCACGGCGCGAGCCTTGGCCTGCAACTTGCTGCAGTTTTTGTGGGCCAAAATCGTTTCCACAATTTGCTTGCCCACACAGCGTATGGGATTAAGGCTGGTCATGGGGTCTTGAAAAATCATGCCTATTTCCGCCCCGCGCACTTTGCGCAGCTGCTGAGGAGACAAAGACAAAATATCTTTTCCCTTAAATAAGATGCGTCCGGATTTTATTTCTCCTCCGGCGGGAAGCAAATTCAGCAAAGAAAGCGCCTGCACGGTTTTTCCGCAGCCGCTTTCCCCCACCACAGCCAACACTTTGCCTTTTTGCAGACGGTAGCTGACCCCGCGCAGCACTTCCGTTCTGCCCTGTTCTGTGGAAAAAGAAACCCGCAAATCCTCCACGCTCAGCAGTGTATCTTCACGCGCGTTCATAATTAGTATTATAGCAATTTGTCGCCTAAGCTCCGCGTAAAATTACAAAAAGATTTTTAAAACCAAAACCCCCGCCCTTAAAGAGCGGGGGCCAAACTGCGGAATTTTCCAATCAAGTGTTGGAGCTGCCTCCGCCTGTTGATTCGCTTTCCCCGCTTTCCCCGCTTTCCTCAATAGTAGCGATATTTTTGGCACCCGTCGTATCATAGGCTTCCGTGTTGGAGAACTCTATGCAGATTTCTTGGTTGGTTTCGTCCTCAGCGGAGCAGTAAACCGTCGTGTCATCTTCATAGTAGCGTCCCAACTTATAGCTGTAG